>JBGOWC010000297.1:0-3326 GCA_041478415.1 Terriglobia bacterium | reverse complement strand
TTGGGGAGCTGGCGCATGGTCTGGACGAAGAGGGCGACGATAGTGCCGTCAAACTGGGCGTTGGCGCAGCGCTCGAGCTCGGCGAGGGCCTCGGTGGCGCTGCGCGCTTTCTTGTAGGTGCGGTCGCTGGTGATGGTGTCGTAGGCGTCGGCGACGGCGATGATGCGCGCGCCGAGCGGGATGGCTTCGCCAGCGAGGGCTTCGGGGTAGCCGGAGCCGTCGAAGAATTCGTGGTGGTGCCGCACCATCTCGCGGATGCGGCCAAGCGGCGTCAGCGGCTCGAGAATTTTCGCGCCGAACTGCACGTGGGACTTCATGGTCTCCCATTCATCGGGATTGAGCGGGCCGCTCTTGTTCAGAATGGCCTCGGGGATGGCGACCTTGCCGATGTCGTGCAAGACGCCGGCGAGGCGGATCTCGTCCACTTCGGCGTCGGTCATTTCCATGGCTTCGCCAATGAGCGCCGCGTACGCGGAAACTTTCTGGGAATGCCCCTGCGTGTAGTGGTCCTTCGCGTCAATCGCAAAGGCCAGCGAGGTGACGGTATCGAGGACAGCCTGGGGCAGCGCTGCGGGACCGGATTGCGAGCCGGTTTCTCCGGGAATCGCGGGAGCGACACCTTCCGGCGAAATGGATTCGGTGAACTGTTTCAATCGCTGGTAGATCTCTTCAAAGGCCTCGGGGCCGGTGGCGAAGAGACGCTTGAGCGTAACGCCGAGATAGGCTTCGAGAACATCGCGCTTCCATTTCTTGGCTTCGTTGGGGTCAAAGTGATCGGCGGTGGAAACCGCGTTGCCGCCCTGGTGCTTGGAGAGATACATGGATGCGTCCGCGACCTGGATCAATTCCTGCGGCGAAGAACCGTGGAGCGGGAAGCTGGCGATACCGAAGCTGGCGGTAATGTTTTTTTCGCGAAGGAGCGGGTCGGCGGAAACCCAGCCGCGCAGCTTGAGGGCCAACTGGCGGGCGTGCTCCATGTTGGTTTCCGGCATGAGGATGACGAACTCATCTCCGCCATAGCGGGCGACCACGTCCGAGCGGCGGCAATTGGTTTCCAAAATGTGGCCGACGCGCTGGAGAACGAGGTCGCCCTCGAGGTGGCCGTAGAAATCATTGACGAACTTGAAGCGATCGAGGTCCATCAAGACGAGGGAGAAGGCGCGGCCGGCGCGCGTCGCGCGCTTCCATTCGGACGAGAGCCCTTCCATGAAGAAACGGTGGGTCTTCACGCCGGTCAGACCGTCGGTGATGGCCTGCTCCTGGGCTTTTTGGAAGGTCCGGGCGTTGTGGTAGGCGCCGGCGATCAAGTCGGCAAGCGTGCGCAAGAGAAGAATCTCCTCCTCGGTGAACTCCACGGGCTGCGACGACTCCACGTACAAGATTCCGAGGAGCTGTTCGGCATAAAAGACAGGCAGGGCCGTGGCCGCGGAGGAATCCGCAAGGAGAGGCTTGAGCGCGGCATCGGCAGAATCCGCCGCGCGAAATATCGCCATTTGTCCGGTGCGGGCGACGTGGCCCACGAGTCCCACGCCGAGAGGAATGCGGACGCCAAGCGAGCCGCGCCGTTTGCCCGCTTCGGCCTGGATGACCACTTCGCGCGTGGAGTATTCGAGGGTGCCAAAGCCGACGTGATCGTATGTCAGCCCGTTCCCCAACTGCTCAATGATCTTTGCAAGCATCTCATCGGGATTGAGCGTGGCGATGGCGTTTCGAGAAATGGTGTTGAGAAGCGAGAGATGCCTGGCCTTGGTGCGCTCTTCGTGGAAGAGCCGGGCGTTTTCAATGGCGATGCTCGCTTCGCTGGCCAGCACGCGCAAGAGCTCGAGGTGTCCTTCGTCGAACATGCGTTCGTGATCGGCGAAGACGGCCATCACGCCGATGGCGCGGTCGTAGGCCACGAGAGGCACGCCGCAGAAGCAGCCGCGATTGCGGATGGGCTCGACGCCGAGCTTGCGAATTTCGGCGACGTAGTTTTCGCGAATCAGGACGGGCTGGCGGGTGCGAATGATGTATTCGGTCAAGTGGTTTCCGACCGGGCGGGCGCGCTTGGGCATGCGCGTGCCGTCAATGATTTCGAGGTCGAAGCGCAGCTCGTCGCGGTAGGGATCCATCGAGGCGATGTAGAAATTCTCCGCGTCAAAGAGCCGCCGCAGCTCCTCTCCCACTTTCCGCAAGAGGTCTTCCGTTTGCAGGGTGGAGCTGAGCGCGCGGCCGATCTCGTTCAGGACGTGGAGCTCCTCCGAGCGGCGCGAGGTCTGCTGAATCAGGTAGCTGTTTTCCACGGCCATGCCGATCTGATGTCCGAGCGCGAGGAGCAGGCGCAGTTCCGCGGGAGTGAAGCGGCGGTTGTCCGGGGTGCCGAGGAGCAGGACGCCGAAGGCCTGTTCTTTCGCCTGGAGGCTGATGGCCGCGACGGTGCGCAAGCCCTGGTTCAGCGCGAGCTGGCGGAAACGGCGGAAGGCTTCCTCTTTTTCGAGCGCGACCCAGTAGGAATCCCGCGCCAGATCCCGGAAGACAACCAGGCCGCCGAGGCGCGAGACCAGATTCACAAGATGGTCGTCGAGACCTTCCTGCTGCGAAATGCTGCAGAAATCCTCGCCGAGTCCCGCGGCAACGACCGAAGTCGGCCCCTGTAAATCGCCGTGATGGAGAAAGAGCGCGCCTGAGGGAATGCGCACGACTCCGAGAACGCGGTCGAGCGCCTGCGAAAGCATGCGCTGAATTTCGCCACCGACAAAGCTGGAGGTCGCCAGATTGAGATTCGAAAGCGCCAGCATGTTGCGCTCGACGCGGCGCTTCTCTTCCTCGTACAGCGCCATGACCATGACCATGGCCACAAACGCGGCCGGCACGGCGGACACCGACCAGACCGATGTGCCCCGGACATACAGCGTGTCCCGCGTCCAGATGAGAGCAAGCTGCAGAACCGACCAGCCACCGAAAGCGACAGCGAGCAGACGCTCCGCGAGAGTTTCCTGCCGGCGGCTCTCCTGGAAGAAGACGGCCGAGGCAGCGAAGAAAATCAACGCGGAGGATACGCCGGCGGGCACGGCAAACCAACCTGCCTGATATGCGATGGACCAGAGGAGCACGATTCCCGCCGCTACACCGGCGGGCACAATCCACGGCTTTCGCTGCGCGTAGATTTGCGCGCCAAGGAAAAAGGACAACCCGGCGAGCCCATGGAGCCATTGATTCAAGACGGCCTGAAAATTCAAACCGTTGGCGGGGAAGTCGAGCGCATACGAGAAATAGTAGAGCGCGATGAAGCACCAGCCAGCGGTCCAGAGCAGGAGATAGATCTGCCGCTTCAGGCTGTAGGTGTA
>JBGOWC010000224.1:0-4248 GCA_041478415.1 Terriglobia bacterium | reverse complement strand
GCAATCAGCGGCTCAAAGCCGATTTCGCTCTCGCCCTGAGTTCTTTTTTCTGGGGCGTGACTTTCGTCGTCGTGAAGGATGCCGTCTCCCGCTCTTCGGTCTTTCTCTTTCTCTCTTTGCGATTCACCCTGGCCGCCATTTTGATGGCCGCGTCGCAGAGAAAAGCGCTCCCCGGTCTTAAGAAACAAGAAATTGTTGCCGGTGCCTGGCTCGGCTTCTTTATGTTCAGTGGATACGCATTTCAGACTTTTGGGTTGAAGTTCACAACTCCCGCCAAATCAAGTTTCGTCATAGGTTTCAGCGTCGTCCTCGTGCCTGTCCTTCTGGCATTGTTTTGGCGGAAAAGATTGGGCGCTTGGGCCTGCGCGGGAACCCTTTTCGCAGTCGCCGGGCTGTACTTTCTGACGGTGCCCGGAGGCGAAGCCGCCCGGCTGAATCTGGGAGACATTCTTACGCTCGTTGCGGCGGCGCTGTACGCGTTCCACATCATTTTGGTAGGCCGATACACACGCGAGCATCCGCTCGGCGCACTGAGCTTGCTGCAAGTAGCAGCCACCGCCGCCTTTGCAACGGCGGTATGCCTGCTTTGCGCGGCCACCGGCTGGGAGCGCCCGCGCTTCGAAGCTGGCTGGCAATTGTATGCAGCCGTGGTTATCACCGCTGTCTTCGCCACCGCGCTGGGGTTCACGCTGCAGCTCTGGGCGCAGCGGTACGCTTCCCCGAGCCATGCCGCGATCCTCTTTACGCTCGAGCCGGTCTTCGCGGTGATCGCTTCCTACCTCATTATCGGAGAGCGCCTTGGTGGGCGCTCGCTGATCGGAGCGGCGCTCGTCTTCATCGGAATTCTGCTCGCGGAGTTAAAAGGCCCGGCGCCCGCTGCCGCCGAATCCCCGGGGCCGGTGGAAGAACAGATCGAACGCGCATGATTGCCGGTTCCCAAGAGAGACAAACGCCGGTGAACCTGAAACTGCCGATGCGTCCGCAAAAGGTGGAGCTGGATCCCACGCTGTGGGTTCTTTCGGAAAAAATGTCCGTGCAGAATACCGGCCACTAGGCGCGGAATAAAGCGGCGCGGGAGTCCTCTTACTGGCCGTTGGAATAATTTTTTATGTCAACGGGATCGAACATGGTGGCCGTGCCGGTGTGGGATTTCTCGTATGTGGCGATGGCGGCGGCGTGCTGCATCGTGGTGCCGATGTCGTCGAGGCCCTTCAACAAAACTTCCTTCCGCGACGGCGCGATTTCAAATTTGTACGTCAGCCCGTGATTGTCGCGGATGGTTTGCCCGGGCAGGTCCACGCTCAGCGAATAGCCTTCTTCTTTTTCGGTGCGCTGGAAGAGCTCTTCGATCTGCGCTTCGGAGAGAGTGGCGGGAAGGATTCCGTTCTTGAAGCAGTTGTTGTAGAAAATATCGGCGTAGCTCGGCGCGACGATCACGCGAAAGCCGTAGTCCTTCACGCCCCAGGGAGCGTGCTCGCGGCTGGAGCCGCAGCCGAAGTTGGCGCGCGCGAGCAAAACCGACGCGCCCTTGTAGCGGGGAAAATTCAGAACAAATTCGGGATTCGGTTTTTCGCCGGGGAGATAGCGCCAGTCGTAGAAAAGAATCCGGCCGAAGCCTTCGCGCGTGAGTGCCTTCAGGAATTGTTTGGGCACCATCTGGTCGGTGTCCACGTTTACGCGGTCGAGCGGAGCGACCAAGCCAGTGTGTGTGGAAAACGGTTGCATTTTGCTTAGTCCCCGAGAACCTCAAAAGTTTTTACATCTGCCGAATCAGACCAATAAGCTGCGCCTTTCTTGAGGCGATCCGCGCGATTCGTCGAGATAATGTCGTAGGTGATTCCGTTACATTCCTGGTGCTGATCGCACTCACTAACCAACAGAAGTTTGATCTCGGCGATTTCGCCATCCGAGAATTCGACACGCAATCGTTTGTCTTGATGTTCGCGACCTAACCGATTTTTGAATGTGTCCATAATGAATCACGATCATTCGACGGATGAAACGTCGAGGGAACGCACATCCACGAAATGGCCGGCGATAGCAGCGGCGGCAGCCATGACCGGGCTGACGAGATGCGTGCGGCCGTCTTTTCCCTGGCGGCCCTCGAAATTGCGATTGGATGTGCTCGCGCTGCGTTCGTGCGGCGGCAAAACGTCGGCATTCATGCCGATGCACATGCTGCAGCCGGCGTCGCGCCATTCAAAGCCGGCCGCGACGAAAATTTTGTCCAGGCCTTCTTTTTCGGCTTGCGCCTTGATCCCGCGGGACCCGGGCACGATGAGCGCCTGCTTGATATTGCGCGCCACGTGCTTCCCGGCGACGAGCTGGGCCGCGGCGCGCAAATCATCCAGACGCGAATTCGTGCACGAGCCGATGAAGACGCGGTCCACCGGAATGTCCACGATGGGCGTGCCCGCTTTCAGCCCCATGTATTTCAGCGCGCTCTCGGTGGCTCGCTGGTCCACGGCGTCACGAAAGCTCGAGGGATCGGGGACGCGCCCGGTGACTGACGTGACCATGCCGGGATTGGTGCCCCAGGTGACTTGCGGCGCGATGTCGGCGGCGTTCAGCTCGATGGTCAAGTCGAATTTCGCGCCGGAGTCGCTGGCGAGCTGCTTCCAGAGGGCCACGGCATCCTGGAAGGCTTTGCCGCGGGGAACAAACGGCCGGCCTTCGAGATAAGTGAATGTCGTTTCGTCCGGCGCGACCATGCCGGCGCGCGCGCCGCCCTCGATGGTCATGTTGCAGACGGTCATGCGACCGTCCATGGAGAGGCCGCGGATGGCTTCACCGGCGTATTCGATGACGTGGCCGGTGCCGCCGCCGATGCCGATTTTTCCGATGATGGCGAGGATGATGTCTTTCGCCGTGACGCCCCTGGGGCGCTTGCCGTTGACCACGACATGGAGCGTCTTCGAGCGCGACTGCACCAGGCACTGCGTGGCGAGGACGTGCTCGACTTCGCTAGTGCCGATACCGAAGGCCAGCGTGCCGAAGGCGCCGTGCGTGGAGGTGTGGCTGTCGCCGCAGACGAGAGTCTGCCCGGGCTGCGTGATGCCGAGCTCCGGCCCGATGATGTGCACGATGCCCTGGTGGCGGCTGTTCATGTCGAAGAGGCGCACGCCGCTTTCGCGGCAATTTTTTTCGAGCGCCTCGAATTGCAGGCGCGCGGCGGTATCAATGATGGGAAGCGTGCGGTCTGTCGTGGGGACAGAGTGGTCCATGACGGCGAAGGTGAGATCGGGGCGGCGCACCTTGCGGCCTTCGGAGCGGAGGCCGGCGAAGGCCTGCGGGGAAGTGCCTTCGTGGATGAGGTGACGGTCAATGTAAATGAGCGCGGGCTGTCCCGCCACGGCGGGCAGGCCGGGCGATTCGTGGACGACGTGGGAGTCCCAGATTTTTTCGTAGAGAGTCTTTGGAGGCATGGCGGTCAGTCCGATTCTAGCAGCCGCGGGCGGAGATGGGAAAGCGCCGCTTGGTCACGCGACGCTGCCGTTTGTCCGCGCCAGCAGACAGGTCCCACGCCGCAGTCATGGCGCGGCGCAAGCTGGTTTTCTTCGCCGCAGCAAGACGCACGCACGTCGCGCCGCCGCGGCCCCAAGCGCCTTTCGCGGGTGCGTAGACTTTCAGTTCGGCTTCGATGAACAACGCTTGCTCGACGGGAGTGAGCCGGACCATGCCCCAGCCCTTGTCCGGGTAGCCGAGAGTGGCAAAGATTTTTCCGCGCACGCGAAAATCAAGATGATTCATGTGCGCGCGCTCTTCCGTTTCGGGGAGAGCAAGGGCCATGCGGCGAAACTCGTGCATGGTGACGGGCATAGGTGCGTCCTGCTTCGCACATGGTAGGCGAAAACCTGCCCGGTTTTCCCGGAAAAAGATGCGGGGCGCGGACAACGAAGTTCCATATTGGGAAGAGTTGGTACACACCCCGGTTGTTTTCGTAAGAGCAGCAAACAAAAGGGTTGCAGGATACGGAGAATGGAAGAGTGCGCAAGCGGTTGAGAATGCAGAGGTTAGAAAGTGCAGATTCGGCGCGCGGAGAGAGAGGAATGGGGGTTGAGGGGGGCAGAAAGGCTGAAGAACTAAACTCACATAATATATTACCATATGAGAAGTATGGCTGTCAAGGTGTTTGGCGGAAGTTGTTGATTTTGGGAGGAGATAGGAGGGAGCATTCGAAGCGAGAGGCTGGGCTCAGAGTGAATGGGAAAGGACGCGGCCGGGATCCCTTCGGGCAGGAGCGGGAAT
>JBGOWC010000099.1:0-6761 GCA_041478415.1 Terriglobia bacterium | reverse complement strand
TGCGGCTGAAGAATAAGAGAGCCGCACCCGGAGCGGGCTGGAGCAGGTCTCCAGCCCGCTTCCGAATTTTTGCCGCACCCTCTCGAAGGAAGGACGCCGGAAAGCCGCAGACACACCGCCGCGAATGCTCTGGAATCGCGTTGCTGCGCGGGGCCGATTGGGCAGCAATCCCGGAACGAGGCGGTGGCGCGTGTTCAAAGACGATTTGTTCAAAGGGAGATCGATTTTTGTATCAGGAGGCGGCACCGGCCTGGGCCGGTCCATGGCGCTGCGGCTGGCGGGGCTAGGCGCGCGGATGTTCCTAGTGGGACGCCGGGAACAGCCGTTGATGGAAACTTGCGATGAGATCCATCGGACGGGAGGCACGGCGGCCTTTGCAATTTGCGACGTGCGCGACTATGCCGCGGTGGAAGCGGCGGCGGACGCGGCGGAACGCCAGTTTGGGCAGGTCGACACGGTCATCAACAACGCCGCGGGCAATTTCATCGCGCGAACGGAAACTCTCTCGCCGAACGCGTTCAACGCCGTAGTCGGAATCGTGCTGAACGGCACGTTTCATTGCACGCAAGTCTTCGGCAAGCGGTGGATCGCGGCAAAGCTGGGCGGAAATGTCCTAAGCATCGTGACCACCTACGCCGCGGCGGATTGCGGCTCGGCATTTGTGGTGCCGTCCGCGTGCGCGAAGGCGGGCGTGCTGGCGATGACGCGCTCACGTGCGGTCGAATGGGCGCGGTATCACATCCGGTTGAACGCGATCGCGCCGGGGCCTTTCCCGACCGAGGGTGCGTGGTCGCGGCTTATGCCCTCGAAGCAATTCGAAGAGCACTCCCGCGATACCCACCCGATGAAGCGCTTCGGGCGGCACGATGAATTGGCCGACCTCGCCGCGTTTCTCCTGAGCGAGCAGGCGGAATACATTAACGGGGAATGCGTGGTCATTGACGGCGCGCAGTGGCTCCGCGGAGCGGGTGAGTTCAACGATTTGCTCTTGCTGTCGGATGACATGTGGGTGGCGATGGAGGCGTCACGCACGAAAAAACCCGCGTGAAGCGGCGGCACGCTTCAGAGATCGAGGAAAACCTGCGCGCGCCATCCGTCTGATCGATTTTCCACTTTCAACTGATGGTAGGTGACGGCTTTGATGTGCGTGCCCGAATGGTGGCGCGCACGATCGAATGGTTCGCCGTACGCAGTTCCTCGAACGCGATCCGAAGCGGGGAAGGACACCTGCGCTCGGGAAAAAACAAGCTGTTCTCCTTCCGATACCGCGAGCAGTTCGGCAAGCCATGCATACAGCAGCGCTTCTTCATCGAAGCCTGTCACCTCGATTTCGCGCGATTCCCGCTCGACAATTGTCGCGAGGTCGCAGGATAACGAGAAGAGCGCCAGGGCGGCATGCTCGTAGAGTTCTTCGCGGGTCCGGCCGAAGGCGCGAAATCCGACGTCGGCCGGATGCTCGAGAATCTCAAAGGGCGGAGGCACGATTGGATTCTACCGCCAGCGGTGCATATCGTTAGTGAGTAGAAGCCTGCACGTTGATGTTTGTGGTGAGCTGCGGATCCGGTCCGCTTGCCAGCTACTGCGGCAGCGCGCGCTTGCGCAACTCGACACGCAGCTTGATCACACCAATCGTCTGGCCGTACGCTTCGGCGCGCACGGAAACTTCGCTCGGCTCGCCGGGGCCGGACGATTTCTCCGGCAACGCCGGTAAATTGATTTCGATTCGCGCCGGAGCAATTTCTCCCGTGCGGAGAGTGTAGCGCCCCGCTCCACCCTGCACGCTCCAGCCGGACGGCATAATCACCGAGAGCGTGATGTCCTTCGCGTCGGGCGTGCCATCACGAAGCCAGAGGGGAATCTGCAATGAGCCAGGAGCAAGGACCGCGATTTCCGGCACAGCGATTTGCGGCAGCCGGTCGAGGCCATGGGCGCGGCAAAATTCGCGGTAGAAACTCCAGGGACCGCCGAGCTCGATCGAAAGTTGCGCGGGCGCGGGAGCGGAAGCCACAACGCGCGCCGCGGCGGCTGCGGGCGCGGAAGAAATTCCTTCGAAGATGTCGCCGGTCATACTGCCCGGGACAAGAGATTTCCCCAAGGTAAACGTCTGCGCGTCGGCCCAGCCGTCGGGACCCGTGGCCATTTTCTCGATCTCCGCTTCGCTCATTTTGCCGAGAGAATCGAGGAAGGACTTCGCCTGCGTCTCGTGCTCGCGAAAGGATTCGAGCGCAATCCGCCAATAGGGCATCTTGCGCGACTTCGAGATTTCGCGGACGGAGTACGAGGGTCCGCTGTTCTTGAACTCCGCGTCGTGACCGCCCTCGCCGAAGTAGTAGATCTTTTTCGGCTGCCACGGGTGGAGATTTTCGAGGAACGGCTCGAGCCGCTTCGTGGGACCCGCGACCTGCGATGGAAAGGCCGCGGGATCGCCGGCGAGATCGAACGCTTCGGAAGCGATGACGCCGGCGGCTTGGTGATCGCCATGATTCTCCCCGATGAAGACGCCCGGGAAAAAAGTGAGGATGACTTCGGGACGCGTGAGGCGCACCAGGCGGACAGCCTGCTCGAGCGCGGCGCCGTGGCCCCAGTTCGCAAGCGACTGCAAGACGTTTTGACTGGCGGTATCTTTTCCGCCGAGGAACCAGACGTTTGTAATGCCAAGCGTCGCACAGGCGCGGCGCGCCTCGATTTCGCGGATCGCGGCCAGCGCCGCGGCATTTTCGCTGCTGGCTTCGTTGGCGCCGCTTCCGCCGCGCGTGCCGTACACGACGGCGACGCGCTTGCCTTCATCCACCGCGCGCGCCAGGTACGGCGTGGCCGCGCCTTCGTCGTCGGGATGCGCAACGACGACGAGGATGTCCGCCTTGAAGCGGTCGTCGGGCTCGCGGACCGCCGGCGCTGTTGGAGCCTGCTGGGCGGAAACGGTAAAGGTCGTCACGAAAGAGATGAATAAGAAAAATGCAATGGCCGGACGCTTCAAAGGGTTCTCCTGAAGAGAAATTAGGGGTTCAATCATACATCGGGCGAGCGGAAATCCGCCAAACGCCCCGCGAGCTCCTCGCAACAGGGGCGCGAAAACTGTTTGGCGCAGCGCCTGGCTCGCCTATAATTTCGGCCAGCCGAGTTCAGGGGGGTCATTTGAAACTCAGCCCGTCTTTTCCACGGGTTGTCTTGTACCTGTTTGTTTTTTCGCCGCTCTTCTTCACGGCGCGGCCGCTGGCCGCCCAAAGCGAAACATCCAAAGCCGAAGCCGGCGCGCAATTCAGCGTTCTGAAGATGAATCGCTTCTTCGAGTCGCCCGCGGCGCCGGGCATCGGCGGGCGCTTTACCTGGAACTTGTTCCCCAGCCTGGCGCTCGAGACGGAATTCAATTTCTACCCGGGCGACTACACTCCGGTCACCGTGCAAGACGGCGGGCGCACGTTTTCCTGGTTTGCCGGCGTGAAGGCCGCCGCGATTCGGCGGGACAAGTTCGCCGTGTTTGGCAAAATACGCCCGGGGCTGGTCAGCTTCAGCAACGTATTCGTGCAGACGTCGGCGACGAGTTTTGAAACCCGGCGGATAAACCATTTTGCAACGGACCTCGGCGGCGTCTTCGAATACTATCCGGCGCGCCGCTGGATCATTCGTTCGGACCTGGGAGTCACACTAATCTACATCCACGCGCACACCGTTCCCGTTGGCACGAGCGGCTCCATTACCTCGCCGGGCACGCTCCGCCCGGCATTGCAGTTCAGCACAGGCGTGAGCTACCGGCTTGGCGAGCTGCAGAACAGGGCAGAGGAAGGCCGCTCGGACGCCGAGAGCAAGTGGGAAGTGGCGGGCCAGTTCGTGACCCAGTCGCGCTCGCGCGCGACGTTCGATACCGATGTCGTGACCGAGCCCGGCATCGGCGGCCGCGCGACCTACGATCTGCTTCCGCACTTGTCGGTGGAGGCCGCGCTGACGCTCTTTGTGCGCAGCCAGTCGAGCACGATTCTCGACGGCGGGCGAAGCGTTCAGGCGCTCTTCGGCGTGAAGAGCGGAGTGCGGCGGGAAAAGTTCGGCTACTTCCTGCGTGTGCGCCCGGGCTTCCAGAGCTTCACAAACACAGTCACGGCCATTTCCAATACCGGTTCGCCGATTGTCAGCACGGGCACCAAGACCTACCCGGCGCTGGATCTCGGCGGAGGTGTTGAGGTCTACACGACCAAGCGCACGGTGCTGCGCTTCGATGCCGGGGATACGCTGGGGTTCGTCGGCTCGCGCACAGCGCAAATCTTGGGTTCCCCGGTTACGGTTGACGGCGGCACGGTAAATTCATTCCAGTTCTCTACCGGCTTCGGCTGGCGCTTCTAAGCGGCAGGGTGTGCCTTGACCCTGCGCGGAGCCGCCGATAAGCTTGGTGTTTCGCCTTTCCGGTGAACACAGCATGGAGCAGATTCACATCACACTGCCCGACGGCAGCGTCAAGGACGTGCCCAAGGGCACGAGCCCGGTGGACATCGCGAAGTCCATTTCGCCGCGCCTGGCGGATGCGGCGCTCGTCGCCAGAGTTGCGCAACCGAACGATGGCGAGGGTGAACTGATTGACCTGCGGTGGCCCCTCGACCACGACGTCAAGCTGCAAATTCTTACTGAGAAAGACCCTGACGCGCTCTTCGTTTTTCGCCACTCCGCGGCGCACCTACTCGCCGCGGCCGTGATCGAGCTCTATCCCAGCGTGAAACTCGGCATCGGGCCGCCAATTGACACCGGCTTCTTCTACGAATTTCTTCGCGAAGAGCCCTTCACGCCGGAAGACCTCGCCAAGATCGAAAAGAAAATGCATGAGCTCGCGGCGCAAGACCTGCCGAACGAACGCAAGCTGATCCCAAAGCCCGAAGCGCTCGAGCTCTACAAAAAGAATGGCCAGATCTTCAAATGTGAGCTGGTTGAGGAAAAGGCCGTGGAACCGATGGTGTCGTTCTACACGACCGGAAAATTCATCGATTTTTGCCGTGGGCCGCATATCCCTTCGACGAAGCGCATCACGGCATTCAAGCTGATGAGCGTCGCAGGCGCGTATTGGAAGGGCCACGAGGGCAATCCGCAGCTCCAGCGAATTTACGGCGCGTGCTTTTTCACGCAGAAAGAGCTGGACGAGTATTTGCACCGCCTCGAAGAAGCGAAGCGGCGCGATCATCGCAAGATCGGGCCGGAGCTGGAGCTCTTCAGCATTCAGGACGAGGCCGGGCCGGGGCTCATCTTCTGGCATCCCAAGGGCGGGCTAATTCGCAAGATCGTCGAGGATTGGCTGCGCGACGAGCTGCTGAAGCGCGGCTACGACCTCGTCTATACGCCGCACATCATGCGGCTCGACCTCTGGAAGACGAGCGGGCACACGGACTTCTACCGGGAGAACATGTTCGGCGCGGTCGAGGTCGAAAAGGCCGACTACCAGCTCAAGCCCATGAATTGCCCCGGCCACATCCTTATCTATAAGTCGAAACTGCGCAGCTATCGCGACCTGCCCGTGCGCCTCGCCGAGCTCGGCACCGTCTATCGCTACGAGCGCAGCGGAGTGCTGCACGGATTGCTGCGCGTGCGCGGATTTACGCAGGACGACGCGCACATTTTTTGCACGCCGCCGCAGATCGAGAGCGAAGTCGAGGCCTGCGTGGACTTCGCGTTTGCGGTGATGAAGAATTTCGGCTTCGACAAGTACGAGGTCGAGCTCTCCGAATGGGATGCGTCGCATCCGGAAAATTACGCCGGCAAGCCCGAAGACTGGCGCCGCGCCACGGCCGCGCTGGCGGAGACCATGAAGCGCATGAACGTTCCCTACAAGCGGATGGAGGGCGAGGCGGCGTTTTACGGACCGAAGATTGACATCAAGCTGATTGACGCCATCGGCCGGCCCTGGCAGCTCACGACCGTGCAGTTCGATTTCAATCTTCCCGCGCGATTCGGCCTCGAATACGTCGGCGATGACGGCGCGCGGCATCAGCCGCTGATGGTGCATCGCGCGCTGCTCGGCTCGGTTGAACGCTTCTTCGGGATTCTGATCGAGCATTATGCGGGCGCGTTTCCGGCCTGGCTTGCTCCGGTGCAGGTGGAAGTGTGCCCGGTCAGCGAAAAAGTGATTGACTACGCAAAGCATGTGACCGACACGCTGAAGCGCCATGGGCTGCGCGTGCATCTCGACGATCGTAGCGAAAAGTTGCCAGCGAAGATTCGCGACGCGCAGTTGCAGAAGATTCCGTACATGCTCGTCGTAGGCGCAAAGGAAACCGAGGCGGGCACGGTGTCCGTGCGGCACCGCGCCAAGGGCGATCTCGGCCCGAGGCCGCTCGCCGAGTTTGTCGAGGCCCTGCAAAACGAAGTGGAATCCCGGACGGCGGTCTAAGTTCTTACAACGGAGGACAACGATGCCGAAATACGTGATCGAGCGTGAAATTCCCGGCGCAGGCAAACTCACGCCGGCGGAGCTGCAAGGTATTTCACAGAAATCCTGCGGCGTGCTGCGGAATCTTGGCCCACAGATCCAGTGGCTGCACAGCTACGTCACCGACGACAAGATCTATTGCGTCTATATCGCACCGAACGAACAGATGGTCCGCGAGCACGCAAGCCAGGGCGGCTTCCCGGCCAATCGTATCTCCGCCATCCGGCGAATGATTGATCCAACCTCGGCCGAGGGATAGCGAACCCAGAGACGATGACGGCCTCCCCGGCATTGGCACCCCAAGCTCAATTCCCCATTTTTCTCGATGAGCACGAGTTTTCACGTGGCTTGAGTGAAC
>JBGOWC010000291.1:0-3409 GCA_041478415.1 Terriglobia bacterium | reverse complement strand
CGCTGTTCCGCGATCCCTTTGCCCGGCGGCTCGCGGGCGAACGCGGCGAACAGATTTCGGAAACTATGCGGCGAGGAAACAAGCACGACTGGTCGTTTGCCATGCGCACGGTACTGATTGACCGCTACATCACGGAGGAGGTGCAGCGCGGCGTGGATTTGGTTGTCAATCTCGCCGCCGGATTGGATACGCGGCCGTACCGCATGGCGCTGCCCGCCTCACTGCAGTGGATCGAGGTGGACCTGCCGGGAATCTTCGACTACAAGGAAAAAATTCTCGGCGGGGAAAAACCGGCGTGCGTGCTGGAGCGCGTGCGCCTGGATTTGTCGAAGCCGGAGGCGCGGCGCGAGCTGTTCGCGCAATGGAGCCGCCGCGCGAAAAAGGCGCTGGTGCTGACCGAGGGGCTGTGCATTTATCTGACGCCGGAGGAAGTCGGCAAGCTGGCGGCGGACCTTGCCGCGCCGCCGAGTTTTCAAAGATGGATTCTGGATCTGGCATCGCCGGGATTGATCAAGATGCTGGAGAAACAGTTGGGATCGCACTTGAGCCAGGCCGGCGTGCCGTTCAAGTTTGCGCCGAGGGAAGGCCCGGGATTCTTTGCGCCGTACGGCTGGAAACCGATCGAAGTGCATTCGCTCTTCAAGACCGCGGCCAAATTCAAGCGGCTGCCGTTTCCGTGGAGTCTCCTCGGCTGGATGCCGGAATCGAATGGAGCGCAGGGCTCGCGGCCGTGGTCGGGGATTTGCCTCTTCGGCAAGCAAGCTCTCTAAAATTGTGCGCATGGAAGTCGGTCCTCTGGCGCCACCTAGGCTCCGAGGGCGACGTCGTAGTGGCGAACGCGGTGATCGAACGAGGTGAGGAGCGCAGCGGCTTCGGGCGGAACGACGGCGGCTTCCACATCTATTCCAGCAAATGCAGTGATTTTTTCCAGCGAATCCCAGATCGTCGTGACGACGACTTCAATCTCACCGCCAGTTCGGCGGGTAAAGACGGTGAAACCCGCGAAGCCAGTGAGCGCGCGGAGTTGCGGCACGACGTTGCCGGTCAAGTGGTCTAGATATGGCTGCAAGAGAGATTCCGATGTTCGGGCCGACCAGACGCGCGCGATCACCGCGGGCTCCCTGCCGCGGGCTCTTCGTTGCCGACGACCACGGCCCACTTGCGAACTTCCCAGCGCTTCACCAGGCCGTTGAGGACGTAGGGATCCTTGCGCGCGAAATCTTCGACGACCGAGGCGCCGACGGCGCGGAATACAAGCAGTGCGCGATCCACGGGATCAATCAGCGCACCCGCGAAGACCAACTCTCCCCGAGAGCGGGATTCACGCGCCAGGCGCAAATGCGCCTCCCGGAAAGGCGCGCGACGCGTAACCATCTCGTCCACCAGTTCGT
Source organism: Terriglobia bacterium (assembly GCA_041478415.1). Taxonomy (GTDB): domain Bacteria; phylum Acidobacteriota; class Terriglobia; order Acidiferrales; family UBA7541; genus Acidiferrum. The sequence goes on along the minus strand of JBGOWC010000291.1, from coordinate 2,018 downwards.
AGAAGAGTGCGAAATATTCCATGGAGCCTCCCGGAATAAAGATACATCAGCCGGGCGCGCGAATGGGCCGCTAGCGCCCTGCTGGCGCGCGGCGAAGAGAAACAATGAGCCAGACGGATGCCGCGAGGAGAAATGGCGAGGAGTAGAAACCGGGAGCGGGGAATGGCATTGGCACGGAAGCGGTTGGCCCGCGGCCGAAAAGGGTCGCGAGCGTATGGCCCACGCCGTTGAGAAACATGATGACGCCGAAGACGTACGCGACAGGGCGGAGCCAAAGTGCGTTGCGGAAGGCGAATGGCGCGAGGAGCAGGAGAATAAGATTCACGACAATGAGACCGATGAGCCATCCGCGAAACGTTAATGTCGGCATGGGATACCAACCGTGCTTGGCGCGCAGAGCGAGGACCGTGGCGTTGTATACGGGGAGGAAGCCGGTGAGCGCCTCATCGGCGACGTGGGCGATGAAGGCAAGGCACAGAGCGAGCCATGCAGGGCCAAAGCTGGGCGGCGACTGGTTCGGCTGAGACATTCCCCGATTCTACACTTCCGGGCTGGAAAGCAGATTTCAAGGATTGCAGCAGGGAGGTCTATTCCTGCCTGAGCGCGGCGATGATGTCCGTCCGGGTTGCCCGATTGTGGGACGGCATGTCGCCGGGACGGACAGCCGAGCGGCGGCGAATACTTTGGGTTTGAGTCTGGTCAGGGTCTTCTAAAGTGGCGGGAGGTGCCGAGAAGTGGCGATAAATGAAAGAAAAGAAAGGGGCTTGTTGTGGTTTTCTGGGCCGGCGAGCGCGGTCAGCGCGATCACGCTTTTTGATGGTGGCGGCGAGATGCGCGTTGGATGACTGCTCAAAACAAAAGGGTTACTAAAATTCGGCGCGGAATCCAGCGGACATCCAAGCGCCCTCCTCGCGTTGCGTCCACCGGGCCCCGCATTCCATTCATTACAAAAGAGTAATCCAGACGCCCTATGCAGAATCAGGCCAAATCCACGCGCCCTTCCAAACGCCCTACGCTATAGGTAGAATTGGACGCGTGAGATCGCAATCTTGCAGGCAGTAGTCGGTGATCGTTGAAACGCGGTCAGATCGTTCCAGCTCGTACCAGAATTCGCAGAGCCCGAGTTGTTTGAGGCATTCCGTAGGATCGCCCATCGCGCGCATCACTGCTCGGAATTTCAAATTCTTTTTCAGCTCCTGGGCGCGATCTAGGAATGCGTCCGTGAAATCTGAAAAATGACGACCCGTATCGAAAACGTCGTTCGAATCGCCGACATATTTGTCCATCCACTCACCCGAATGGTGAATGGCATCGGCTAAGAGAATGCTGGCACGAACTCCAAACGATTCCTGCGCTGCTCGCGCCGGGAGCAAAGCAAAGGAAAGAAACCGAGCCATGCTTAGAGCATTGTTTACCGGACGAGGCAGGAGCCCGCGTTGTAGGAAAGCTTCATGGATCGCTTCGGGAAGCTGCGTCAGCGCCGCGTTCAGCGCGGGCATGAGCATAGCGTCGATGGGAGGAGCCTGCCCCATGTTCACTCCGCCGAAATCCCCATAGAAACCCTCCGGCAGAGATGTTTTCTTTCCGCTCCTCGCGCGATGCCGTCTGGTTGCTTCCTTTAATTGCTCCGCGCGCCCATTCTTAACGAGAAATACTTTTTCCATTTTCATCGTTTTTACCTTCTCCTCGGCGGTGTGCGTTGCCGCCGAAATTCAAGACCGATTCACTCGGCGCGCTTCAGCGCTGCGGCGCCCGAGGGTGCTCCACTTTAACCTGATCGAGAAATTTCATGAGGCGACGGACTGAGAAATACTTGCGTGGCGACATACGGCCGTCCGGTCCTCGCGCGAACACGTCGTCTACCAGACAGGCGTCTAGAATCGCCCTCACCTGCTTCGCGCTGAGCTTCGCCCGATGACCGTTACCCAATTCGCGCGCCGCGATCTCGCCAACCTCTTTTTCGAGGAGGCCGGGGAGGGCGTCCTTGTGATCGATCCGCGAGAGCCATTGCTCCAGTT
>JBGOWC010000144.1:0-5759 GCA_041478415.1 Terriglobia bacterium | reverse complement strand
GAGAAGACCGGCTGCCCCTACGGGGAAGATTGCCGGGCACGTATTACCGCGACGCGCTGTTGATTGGTCTGGGAGGCACAGCGGCGGTTCTCGGACTGGGCAAGCTCACCGCAACGCTCGCATCGGCGTTTACAACGCTCCACCGCGCTGCCGAGGCATCGGTTGGCACAAGCTTCTATGCAACTCTGCCGATTGCTTCGGTGGCAGCCGGCGCCGCGTTGCGAGGTCTTTTTCTCACCGGAGTCGTCGCGCTGACGGCCTCGTTCGTGGCCTCGGAGGCGCGCCGGGTCTGGCTGCGCGGGCTTTTCTTTCTCGGAGCAGTGTTGGCCTTTGTGGGGAGCTGGGGCGATTTTGCCGATTTTGGAAGACAGTTCGCCGGGCAGTGCCTCGTCCTTGGTGTGATCGTGTGGAGCGTCAGAAGGGTGGTGCGCTTCAATGTCCTCGGCTGTTTCCTCGCGGCTGCCGGCGGATCCCTCGTGAGTGCAGGCGGAGTTCTCCTTGCGCAGCCCAACGCGTTCTACCGGCAGAATGGGTATGCGGCGCTTGTTCTGCTTGGCCTGCTATTTGCAGCTCCCTTCTTCGCGTGGCGGCTGCGCCCTGATTCTTCAGCGACTTAGCCTCGGTGACTCCTTGTCTGGGGAAGATCGAGGCAACCCCTGAAGGCCAGGTAGATTCGGAAACAATCAGCGTTGTACTTGCGTCCTTACTAAGGGGAAGTGTTTGCTCACCCAAGGCGTACGGGTACGTCCATAATGGGTGGTCTTCGCGGGGCCAGGGAGTAAGCCGTCCGGGCGGAAATTCGACCGTTTCTTAAGCGTCGTTTTCGGCAACCGGGAGCCTGCGAAGAGAAAGTGAACTATGCCGCTTCCCCGATGGACGTTGGCTCTCGCCGACGCGACAGGCCGTGCAGGAAACATGGAAACCGCACTGCCCACGGTGACATCGTTGACCCAGCTCGACGAACGGTCGTTGGTGGCCGAAGCGCAAGCGGGGAACCGCGCGGCGTTTGAAGAACTGGTGCGCCGTCACGATCGCGGGGTCCTGCGGCTAGCGCTCAACCTGATGCGCCGGCCCGAAGACGCGCGGGACGTTTATCAGGAAGCATTCCTCAAGGTTTATCGCAATCTCCACCGCTTCCGCTTTGAGTGCAGCTTCTACACCTGGCTTTATCGCATCGTCACCAATGTTTGCCTGGACCAACTGCGGCGGCGCCAGGCGCGACCGGAAGATCAGGCGCCGGAAATGGGCCCGGACCGCCGCGAGGATGGAATCACCGACTTTTTTGAGAGGCAGCGCGAGTATCGCCCGACGCTCGATCCGGAGCGCCGGCTGCTGGGCAAGGAAATTCAAGCAAGACTTGCGATCGCCATGCAGCGGCTCTCGCCGCGCGAGCGGGTCGTTTTCGAGATGAAGCATTACCACGGATTGAAGCTGCGGGCGATTGGCGACGCGCTGGGCACGACGGAAGAGACGGTGAAGAATTCGCTCTTTCGCGCCACGCGAAAACTGCGCAGCCAGTTGGGAGAATTGCGGTGAGCCTGCCGGAACAGAATGCCTCCGGGCGGGCGATGAAGTGCGGCGAAGTAGCGCCGCTGCTTCCCTTCTTCGTCTGCGACGAACTGGAACCCTTCGAGCGCGAGGCGATGAGCGCGCACATCGCGCAGTGCGCGGAGTGCGCGGCGCAGCTCGAAGAGGAACGCACGCTCGTGGATGCGTTTGCTGCGCTCTCTCAGCCAGCCGACCGATTGAATCCGTCCGATATTTTGCTGGCGCAGTGCCGCAGCGAACTGGCAGAGACGCTCGATGATCTGACGGCTCCCGCGGCGCTGCCGCAGTGGCAACCCTTCGGCTGGTTCCGAAGATTCATGACCTTTCGGCCGGCGTGGAGCGCCGCGCTGCTGGTGCTGATGGGCCTGGTCATTGGCGCGCGAGCTCCGGAAATATTTCGTGGCGGCAATTCCCAGAATTCCGGCCGCACGATGAACGTGCGAGCCACTCCGCAACTGAGTGAAGAGCAGTTGGCGAAGATGGCCGTCGCAGGAATTAATTTTTCGCCTTCATCCGAGGCCGAGCCGGGAACCGTGCGGATGCAGTTGCGCGCGGAACAGCCCCTGGTGCTCTCGGGAAACGCCGATGACACGGACGTGCGGCGCGTGCTGACCTATGTGGTCGAAAACGGGCAGCAGTTTGATGCGGGCGTGCGACTCGATTGCCTGGACGCGCTGAAAGCGCACACGAAAGATGACAACGTCCGGCGCGCTTTCCTGACCGCGGCGCGAAAAGATGCAAATCCCGCCATACGGCTGAAGGCGCTCGATGCGCTGCGCGCTTCGACAAAAGACGAGGCGGTCCGCGAGGCCCTGCTGGATGCGCTCGAGCATGACGCGAACCAGGGCGTGCGGGTGGAAGCCATAAACCTGCTGGTGCGCTCGCTGCAGCCGGAAGATGACGAGGATGCGCCGATGCCCGCGTCGTCCGACGTGCCGATTGACCCATCCGTCAGGCGCGTGCTTCGCGCGCTCGAAAATTTGACGCGCAAAGACCCGAACCGCTACGTGCGCCTGCGGACTGCAGCAGCGCTCCGGCAGATCGGGCCGCGCGAAACGCAGTAGCCTTTGATCGCTTGCTCGAGATGATTCAAACGATTTCATCGCGCCTCTTCTCGCTTCTCCGAACCAGAATTCGCCGAGTGTTCGCCGTATCTGCATTGTTTGCTGTTGCGCTTGGTGTAGCAACGCCCGCAGTGTCCGCGGAGCGCAAGCCGGGCAACCCAATTTCGTTTGCGGGCCCGGCCATGGGCGACCCGGGGGCGCCGCGAGCCACGGCCGAGCGCATCGGCGTGTTTGCGACGCGGGACGGCTTGAAGCTCCGGCTCACGACGGATCTCGGCTCCGTGCGCATTACTACACTCGCGCCGGGCGAAACACCGGTGGTGCGCTACACCGTTCACATCGAAACGGACGCGCCTGCGCCGCTCGGCGACCGCCTGCTGTCACAATATGCGCTGGTCGCCAAGTCCACGCCCTGGGGCTTGCAGATTACCGGCACGTTACCGCCGCAGGGAGCGCATGGCCGCGGCGCCCAGCCGCAGTTTTGGGTGCGGTTCGAAGTGACCGTGCCGAGCACTTACAGCGTTGAGGTTTCCTCGGGCGCGGGCGACCTTGAAACAGCAGACATCGGCGGCTCGGTGAGCCTGAACACGCAAGGCGGAAACATCCGCTGCGGGCGGATCGGCGCGGGGAGCATTCAACTGGCAGCCGCGGGGCATCCCTCGGCGCAGCTCGAGACGCAAGGCGGGCACATTACCGTGCAGGACGTCGCCGGCGATCTGACCGCCATCACCGGCGGCGGACACATCAACGCGGGAAACATCGCCGGTGACGCATCGCTGCGCTCCGGCGGCGGGCATATCCACGCCGGGCAAATCGGCGGGCACGCGGAGCTCGAGACGGACGGCGGAAACATTGCCGTGCGACAGGCGGGCAGCACAGTGGGTGTTCGCACCGGCGGCGGACAGATTGATTTTGGCGAAGTGCGCGGCTCGGTTCGCGCGCAAACCGGCGGCGGCGGAATCCGCATCATGTACGTCGCTGGGCCGATGGAAGTCGAAACGAGCGGCGGCAGTATCTGCCTGACGCGCGTGGCGGGCTCGGTCCGCGCACAAACCGCCGGCGGAACCATCACCGCGTGGATCAACCCCGACGCAGCCTCGCGCGGCGGATCGGTGCAGCTCGCGGGGGCTTCGCAGCTTGCCTCGGGCGCGGGCGACATTGTCGTGTTTCTCCCGCGCAATCTAGCCGCGACGATTGACGCCACCGTCGAAACCGGCGGGAAAAATCGCATCCAAGCCGATCCCGATCTTCCGCTGAGTATTCAACTGGAAGGCGCCGTTGGCGGGATGGTGAGGGCGACCGGCATGCTCAATGGCGGCGGCGCGCTGCTGAAGCTGCGCACGGGAGTGGGCAAGATCCGCCTGCAATTTCTCGATTCAGACATCGCGCTGCGCGAATCGCTCATGCGCGAACAGGTCGAACGCATCAATGCACGATTGAGCGAAGCGCAAAGTGGATCGACACCATGGGCTGAATCGCCGGAGCCCCCGGAGCCGCCCGAAGAAACTTCGTCGGCCTGGTACGGCAAGCTGATGGACGGCATCGAGAATTTGCTTCGTGGCGGCGTGCACGAGGAGCCGGGTGAATTGCAAAAGCGAGTTACTTACTCCCCGTCCCCCGCCTATCCTGCTCTCGCGAGGCAGACGGGAATTCAAGGTATCGTCAGACTCCAGGTGCGGGTTTCAAAAGAAGGGCGCGTGGAAATATTGAAAATCCTGGAAGGAGAACCGGTGCTCGCGAATGCGGCCATTGCGGCCGTGAAACAGTGGCGCTACAAAAAGGCGCTCGTGAACAAGCAACCGGTGAACGTCATCTCCGAAGTGACGTTCAACTTCCAGCTGCACTGACGGCGCGGAGGGTGCGCGCCGGATAGGGTTTGGGTCCCGATCGGCTCGTGTTCGACGAAGGAGGGTTTTGCTTATGTCCCGCACCGCTCTGCGTCTGTCCATGATACTTAGTTTTCTTGTGGCGCTCGCGTTCGCCTCGCCTTGTTTTGCCTATCGCAACGATTTTGACAAGACCTATCCGCTCCAGCCCGGCGGCTCCTTTGAGCTGCAAAACGTCAACGGAAACGTCGAGGTCCAGGGATGGGACCGGAACGAGGTGGAAATTCGCGCCGTCAAGACGGCGCGGCAAAAACCTTCTGACCTGGAGCGCGTCTCAATAGATGTGAACGCGAAACCCGATTCCGTCTCCGTCGTGACGCGCTATCCGCAAAACGAAGGCGTCGAAGTTGCCGTCGAATATACGGTGCGCGTGCCGCACGCCGCCCGCGTCGAGCACATCGGCACGGTCAACGGCACGCTGCGCATCTCCGGCGTGGATTCGCTCAGCGATCTCCACACGGTGAACGGCAATATTGATGTCTACGAAGGCGGCGGAACCGTTCATGCGCGAACGACCAACGGCAACGTGCATCTCGAGCTGGCGCATTTTCGCGACACGAGCGACGCCAGCGCGGAGACCACCAACGGTTCTCTTCTTCTCGCAGTGCCGTCGGACACGCAAGCCGAACTCGAAGCGCGCTGCCTGAACGGCGAGTTCCGGTCGGAGCTGCCGCTCGAGGTGCAGGGCTCGCTCCGCCCGCGGGAAGTGCACGGCCGGCTCGGCAGCGGCGGCGGGCCGATCCGCCTGCGCACGATCAACGGTGGCATTCGGGTGATCGCCCTGCGGTCCAGCGTCTAGGGAAAGATCGGACGCAGCCGCAAATAAACAGAGAGGACGACGAGCATGAACAATCGAAACATGTGGACAATCGGTGGAGTGGCTGCACTGGGGTTTCTGCTTGCAGCGGTTCCGGGGCCCTCACGCACGATGCGCACGCAGGACGAAGCGATCTCGGCGCGGCTCCAGCACATGCAGGAAAAGCTTGCCGACTTGCAGGAGAAAATTCAGACGCGGCTGGCCTCCCGGCAGGAAGAGATCTCCCGCCGAGCTGCCGCCTTTGCGCAGGAGGTTGCGCCGCGTGCCGAGCGGCGCGCGGAGGAAGCACTCGCCGAGGTCGAGGAGCTCCCGGACATGCCCGATATCGAGGACATCACCGTGCTGTCTTCTTCCGATGACAGCGCGAGCTGGCTGGGCGTCGAAACGGGCGAGATCAGCGCCGACAAGGCCAAGGAGTTGAAGCTCACGTCCGAGCGCGGCGTG
>JBGOWC010000305.1:0-3222 GCA_041478415.1 Terriglobia bacterium | reverse complement strand
TCTGGTCAACGTGCGGAAGTCAACCGCGCGAACCGCACCCGCGTGCGCACGATGATAAAGCGCATGCGCGCCGCGATTGTCGCCAAAGACTCCGCCGCCGCGGGAAATCTTTTGCAGCCCACGATGTCCGCGATTGACCGCGCCATCACCAAGGGCGTTTTACACGAAAAGACCGGCAACCGTTATAAGTCGCGCCTGCACCTCGCGTTCAACGGATTGCGCGCCGCCAAATAAATTCTTTCGTTGAAAGAGCGGACTAGGCTGCGGATTTTTTCTCCCCGGTGAGCTGCACGATCAAAAAATCCAGCAGCGCCCGCGGTTCCTTCACGCTGCTTCTGAGCTGGCCATCGCATTCGTGCAGCGCGCGCAGGCCGGCGACGAGTTGCTCTCTCGGTATTCGCCGCGCGCATTGGAGCGCCAGCTCCGCCACATCCGGATTCATATGGAGCTGCCCCGCAAGCTGGAACTTATGCGGCGTTCCCTTCACTTCCTGCGCCTCCAAGAGTTTGCGGTACATCCACGCCATCGCCCCCACCATCGCCACCGGCTCCTCCCCATCACGAAGAACTCGATCGAGAAACGCGAGCGCGGTTTTCCGCTGGCGCGACGCGATCATGTTGGCAAGCTGCCAGACGGTGTTCTTCTCCTGGGAAACGACCAGCGCCGCCACATCTTCACGCCGGATGTGTCCTCGCTCACCAACATACGTGGCAAGCTTCCGGAGTTCCGTTTGCATACGGAGCAGATCGTCGGCCACACTTTCCGCAAGGTCCTCCGCGGCGCCGGATTCCAGCGTGACGCCAAGATCTGTCGCGAGCGTGCGGGCTTGCGCGATGGCATTCGCGCGGCGTTCTTCGTCTTTCTCGCCGAAGCCTAGCGTGACGATCAGCGCTTTTTCGGTCAGCAGTTTGGCGAGCCGCATGCGCTGGTCGAGCTCAGCGGCCTCCATCACCAGCGTCGTGAACGGCGCGGGATTTTCGAGATACACTTCGATCGCTTTGACGGCCGAGTCGCGATTATTGTTCTCCAACTTTTCGATCGCTTCGGCGTCCTCGAGAAAAACGACCTGCCGCGGTGAGAGCATCGGAAGAGTTTGCGCCTGGCCGAGGGCGGCCTGCGTCTCGCCGCGATCCGCTGAAAACCGCGACACGGCCCAGACGCGTGCGTCCTCGGGCACAAACTTCTCTATCAACTGCGAGCGGCAGGCATCGCGCAAGAAAACTTCTTCACCGAGCAAGAGCAGAGCAGGGATGGGTTTGCCTTTGGCTAGCCGCGCCAGGAGTTCCGCGGCGGCGATCTTCGGCATCAGAAGTTCTCCGTCACCGCGGCAGCCAGCCGCGATGCGAAGTCGCGCGCCATGCGGTCGAGCGCCGGGTCTTGCTCTTCAAAAAAACTCTTCACGTCGGCGGAAATCTCATACTCGTTGCGGAAGAGAAAATTAGTGTTGTGGTAGAGCTGGCGCTTGGTGGCCGTTTCTTCCAGCGTGACTTCACAGCGTACGGTGATGAGCATTGTCGTCGCTCGGTTCGTCGCCGTATCGAAGAGCAGCGGCGCCGCCTCAAGACTCACGACTTTCCCCCGCAGCACTGCATCGGCGCCGGCGGGATCGGACACGATGCGATACGAAGCGCGAGCGAGAAATTCATGCACCGTTGCTTCCGTCAGCCGCTGTTCGACGCGATAGCGCGTGGTGCGATTTTCAAACGCTGGAATGGCGATGGTGTGAATGCCGGCAGGAAGCGAGTTGCTTTTCCCCGCGACGTGGTAGCCGCAGCCGCCGAGCGCGACCGCCGCCAGCGCGCTCAGCCAAAATATTCTCGGCATCTTCAACTAGGCCGTCCGGGAAACGAGGCGATGGCGCAACAAACGAACGATGTGAAGAACGACGCCGACGCTGGCGTACGTGGCCGAGAGCAGGAGCAGGACTTCCTCGGAATACATCCATATCGCCGCAACGAAAACGCCCAGCAAGACGATGGCAACGGATGGCTGACGCCGCGTCCACGGCAGATCCTTGAAACTGTAGTAGCGGATCCCGCTGGTCATCAGCGCGCCGAGCCCCGCGGCCAGCAACAGCCACGCCGCGGACCAGCGCCAGTCGTGCAGGGGCATCTTGAAAGCGTGCACGATCGCGGCGACGACTCCCGCGGCCGCAGGAGTCGGCAGCCCGACGAAATAGCGCGAGCCGCCCGGAGCCATACCCTGGACGTTGAATCGCGCCAGCCGCCACGCGCAGCAGATCACAAAAACAAGGCAGGACAGCCAGCCGAATTGCGAAAGCTGATGAACGGAAACCGAATCCTGCAGCGGCAAACTTCGCACGCCCCACGCGTAAGCCAGCACCGCCGGAGCGATCCCGAAGCTGACGACATCCGCGAGCGAATCGAACTGTTTGCCAAATTCGGTGTTTGTGCCCGTCATCCGCGCCACGCGGCCGTCCAGCGAATCGAAGAGAATCGCGAAGCCGATGGCTCGCGCCGCATGATCGAAATCGGCGGCCGTGCCCATCAGCGCCGCGACGACCGCGTAATAGCCGCAAAGCAGATTCGCGACCGTGAAGACGCTCGGCAAAAGATAGATGCCGCGGCGCAGCCGTGCATTGCGCGTATTGCGCGGATCGAAGGAAAATCCGTGTTGTGCGAATCCGGACATCCGGTCACCCGTTCAGCCGGCCGTTTGCGTGCCTGCTTCTCCTACGCCCGATTCCCCGCTCCGACCATCGGCGAATCCGCCGTGGTACTTTCCTCCGCGCTGCTTGCTCCGCGCGAGCGAATCACCGGCCAGCGCGCCAGTACACTGGATCCCCCTTGGACCGTCTGCCCCGGCGCCACCAGGATTTCCGCATCCCGCGGCAGCCACAGGTCCACCCGCGAACCAAACCGCACCAGGCCAATTCTCTCTCCGCGCGCGACCGCTTCGCCGGCCTTCTTCCAGCAAACCACGCGCCGCGCGATCCATCCGGCGATTTGCTTGAAAACGATTTCGCCCGCGCCGGTCGTCAAGTGAATGACGTTCTGTTCATTTTCCAAAGAGGCGCGCTCGAGCATCGCCGCAAGGAATTTTCCGGGGCGGTAATCCATCCGTGAAATTGTGCCCGCTTCGGGCGCGCGGTTCACATGCACGTTCCAGATTGCCAGAAAAATGCTGATACGCTTGCCCGGTTTCCCGCCGAGTTCTTCCTCCGTTACCACCACTACGCGTCCGTCCGCCGGGGAGACGATT
>JBGOWC010000193.1:0-4724 GCA_041478415.1 Terriglobia bacterium | reverse complement strand
CTTTGCTCCAATGGAAGGGGGCAACTCGAGATAGAACGTGTCCATGTCGTCGCGCACGGGATGATATTCGGGAATATTGAGCGCTTCGAAGTTGTTGTAGGGCGATTCAATCTCCGGCCCTTCGACGACGCTGAATCCGATTTGCAGGAAGATCTGCTCGATTTCTGCGAACACCTGGCGAATGATGTGCCGCGAGCCGATGGGGCGCACGACGCCCGGGAGCGAAAGATCCGTCCGATCTTTCGCATGCGCGGCATCTTCCGCGCCGGCTTCGATTGCCGCGCGGCGTTCCTCGATCTTTGCCTCGACGTGTGCGCGCAAATCGTTGAGCGACTGGCCGACCGTGCGCTTCAGCTCCGGAGGCGCCGGCTTCAGCCAGTTGTCGGTAATGAGCGTCAGCACGCCGGATTTTCGGCCCAGCCACGTGTCGCGGAAATGCTTCCACGACGATTCGTCCTGCGCCGCGCCAGCCTCGGCGTCAAACCGCGCGCGCAGTTCCGCGAAAAGCGCGGCGATCTGCTCCGGCTGCGCGGCGCCGAGCTGCGCGAGTGTCTTTGCGGAGTTGTAGTCGGATGAAGCCATCGTTCCCGGAGTGCGTCTCTGGGTAGGGGCACGATATATCGTGCCCCTACGGAAAAGCCAGCCGGCAAGGACGCCGGCGCCCGGGCGTAAACCGTTAAGCGGCGGCTACGCCTTTTTCGTTTGCGGCGGTGCGGCGGCTTTTGCTTTTTCCGCGAGCTGCGCGAAAGCGCCTGCGTCCAGCACGGCCAGATCCGCCAGTATCTTGCGGTCGAGCGCAACGCCGGCGACCTTCAGCCCGTGCATCAACTGGCTGTACGTCAGCCCATTTAGACGCGAGGCCGCGCCGATGCGCTGAATCCACAGCCGGCGATATTGCCGCTTCTTCGCGCGGCGGTCGCGCTTCGCGTAACGGTCGGCGCGATTCGCCGCCTCTTGCGCCGACTGATACAGCTTGCTCTTTGTGAGGAAAAAGCCTTTGGTGCGCTTCAAATACTTCTTGCGGCGCGCACGCCTTTTTGTGCCGCGTTTTACGCGTGCCATGGGGTTTCTCCTTTAGCGTGGGAGACAAACGAGGCGCGAGCGCGTAAGAACACGCGCAACGCAACGGGTTTGTCTCCGGTGTGAACTTCTTCGCTCGCAAAGTGCGCGAGCATTTCGGCCGGCAGGCACCCGCGAAGCGCTGCCTGGCGCGATGTTCTGGGGGGCTTGCGCCCCGTCTACAACTCTACTCGCAGGAGCATGATATTTCCTGCCCTTGCGAAGAAAATCTTTTAGGCATACGGAAGCATCATCTTCACGTTGGCCGCGTCGGACTTGTGCACCTGGCCCAGCTTCTTCAGTTTGCGCATGCGCCCGGGAGCCTTTGTGCCGAGCAGGTGGCGCTTCCCCGAATGCATCCGCAGGATTTTGCCCGTTGCGGTCACCTTGAAGCGTTTGGCTGCGCCGCGATGCGTCTTGAGTTTCTGTTTCTTCGCCATATCCAATCCTCTTCGTCGTTCAGTTCGGCGTGGCCGCGCCCTGCGGCTGCGCCGCGGGCTTCGCGGCTGCGCCTTTTTTCGGAGCCAGCAGCGCCACCAGGACGTTGCCTTCCATCCGCGGCGGCGTTTCAATCAGCGCGTGTTCGCCGACTTCGCCGAGCAGCCGCTGCATCTTGGCGCGGCCCACTTCCTGGTGCGCCATCTCCCGCCCGCGATGGAAAATCATCGCGCGCACCTTGTGGCCTTCTCCGAGGAACCGGATGATCTGGTTCTTGCGAACCTGATAATCGTGCTCGGCGGTTGCCGGGCGGAATTTCACTTCTTTAAGCTGCGACCCGCGGCTGCTCTTGCGCGTTTCGTGCGCCTTCTTGTTCTGCTGGTAGAGAAACTTGCCGTAATCGGTGATCTTGCAGACCGGCGGATCCGCCGTCGGCGAAATCTCCACCAGGTCGAGTCCCCGTTCACGCGCCAGCCGCACCGCTTCAAACGGCTGCATCACGCCAAGCTGCCCACCCTCTTCATCAATCACCCGGACTTCTCGCGCCCGGATCCGCTCGTTCACGCGGATGCGGTCGACCTGCCGGAAATTCCGATCAGCGATAAATCCCCCTTACTGACGATGGGCGGCTGGTTGCCCCGGCTCTGCCGGGAGACAGGCCCCGATTCACTGCCCCACCCGCTCGACGGACCGTGTCCGTGGACGGGTCACAAAGTATATCACGCACCCGCGGGCTGCCGACAAGGGCGGGGTTGGGCGGCTGGGCCAGCCCCGCGAAAGCTATCGCAATAGATACAACGAGTCGTGCGCGCATGGTTGGGTGACGCTCGCCGTCCGGTGTTTCAGCCGAGCGCGCGCTGGAATCGCTCCCGTAATCCTGCTAGTCGGCTCAACGGCTCGTTGCTGAAGACCAGCCGCACGTACCGCTCTGCGATGCGGTCACCCCAATGTGTCATCGGCGTCGCAGCGACTTTGCCGCGCGCAAGCAGTCTATTGGAGGCCTCTCCGGCGTCGAGGCCGAGCGCGCGGGCGTCGAGAAGAAGCGACCATCCGCCCGAAGCGCGCACGACGGGAAACTCCTTCAATTCTTCGAGGACCGTATTTCGCCGGCGCTCCCATTCGGCGCGGCACGCTTCGAAGTCGCTTTCGGGCGCCGCGAATGCCGCTACCGCGCCGGCCTGCGCGATCCCGACCGGAGTCACGACGTTGTAGATGTGCACGCGCGCGATGTCCCCGATCACGCTTTCGGGCGCCGCGACCCAGCCGATGCGCCAGCCGATCATGCGGAATTCTTTGGAAACGCTGCCGATGACAATCGTGCGCTCGGCCATCCCTTCGAGCGACGCCGGGTGCAGAAATGGCAGGCTGTCAAAAAGAATCCGCTCCATCGCGGCAATGTAGAGGAGCCAGAGCGACCGCTCGCGGCAGAGCGCAGCGATGGCCGCCCATTCTTCCGCGTTCAGAACGCCGCCGCTCGGCATCGAAGGGCTCATCGCAAAGATCGCGCGTGTTGCGGGGCTCACGGCAGCGCGCAGGGCGTCCAGATCCAGCCGCCAGCCGGACGCGTGCGCAACCCAGGGAATGAATTTCGGCACGGCGCCGGCCAATCGCACGCGCTGGATCGTGCCCGCGTAAGTCGGATCGGTCAGGAGAACTTCATCGCCGGGATCGGTCAGCGCGAGGAGCGCGTCGAGCGTTCCTTCGGTTCCGCCGCACGTGATCACGATCTGCTCGGCGGAATAATTCCGCCCGGTTTGTTTGCGCAAACGCTCCGCGACCGCGGCGCAGAGGTCGGCGCGCCCGGTGAACGGCAGGTAACTGTTCGCGTCGTCGCTTTCGAGAGCCGCTTTCGTGGCTTCAATCGCCGCGCGTGGCGGCGAGAGGTCGGTGTCCAGGTTTTCCATGCGGAGCACATCGGGGTCATTCCCCGCCGCCGCAGCGACGCGGTCAATCGAGAACCCGGGAATTCCGGCAAGTCTCTTGACGGGCATAAGGTGGCTCACGAGGTCAGAGCAAAGTTGCCGCGGGGGCCGAAGATGTTCGCGACGAAGCGTGGCTTATCGCTGAACTCAACGGCGTAATCTATGCCCAGTGCCCCCAAGGCCCGGCGCAGCTCGGCCGGATCAGGAGATCGGATAGAAAAGTGGGCGAGTTGGCAGCCAGCCGGCGCGTCGGCCGAAGGATGGACCGAGTCGCGGCTCCACTCAATAAAGAACGGCAGGAGACCTCCGCGATCATCTTTCAAGCGGAAGGCTTTCCAGTGAAGAATCTTGCCATCGGGGCGGGCTCGGGAGCCGTCCCTCGGGCCATCGATGACGAAGCCGGCGGCCTCAACCTTCTTCGCCAGCCCGGCGATGTCGGTTGTGTGCACGGCCCAGCCGACCAGACGCGGCTCTTGTAATTCGCGCAGGCCCGGAATCGGTGGGGGGACGGTCTGCTTCGGGTCAGGAGCAATGATCTCGAGATAGTGCAGCTCGCCGAGCGAGACGAGGGCATTCTGCGTGCCGCGGCCCGGATGCACGCCGCCGAACGCCGCGCGCACGCCGGTGTGCTCCTCGACGAAAGCGATGCCGCGGTCCAGGTCGTTGATGCCGAGAATGACGTGGTCGAGCCCCTCGGGCGCCTTGGCCCAGAGGACCCTCGGAGCAGCAAGTGCTCCTCCTGTGACCGCGAGAAATAACCGTCGAGAAAAAGTTGGTGTCATCCCTTGCCCCCCATCGCGAGCTGACTCACAGGTTTAATTCCGTCGTGCGCTCACCGCGCTCGCTCAAATAATGATGCCAGAACATCCGTGCAGCGACGGCGCGCCAGGGTCTCCAGGGCGCGCTCATTTTCTCTAGCTTTTCGGGCGAAGGCCGTTTGCGCAGGCGCTTCACTTTTTGCACCGCAACCGCCAGCGCCAGGTCGCCGACGGGCCAGATGTCTGTGCGGCGCAGTGCGCTCATCAAATAAATGTCCGCGGTCCAATTGCCGATGCCCTTGAGCGCGGTGAGTTTTTCGCGCGCGACATCGTCAGGGAATGCGTGTAGCCCTTTCAGGTTGAGCCGCCGCTTCGCAATCGTCTCCGCGAGCAGCCGCGTGTAGAGCGCCTTCTGCCGGCTGAAGCCGATGCGCTTCATCTCCGCGTCGTTGAGTTTCAGCAAGCGTCCCGGTGTGAGCGGGCGCACCGCGGCCTGCAGCCGCTTGTACGTCGCGCTTGCCGATGCGAGCGACACCTGCTGCTCGAG
>JBGOWC010000355.1:0-2644 GCA_041478415.1 Terriglobia bacterium | reverse complement strand
GGGCGACGGTGGTCTTTGCCGACGGCCTCGGCCGGCTGCTTGCCGTGAACTCTTATCCGACCGTCATCGTGCTCGACAAAACCGGCAAGATTTCTTATCGCGCCGTGGGGTTTGGCGAAGAAGACTTTGAGAAAACGCTCTCCGCGGCCATTCGCAATGCACTGATTCCGCCCGGCGCGGCGCCATAGTCAAATCGTCAGGGAGCGAGGTCCGGACTGTAGGTGTCCAGGAAGTCCACAAAATCCGCCACTTCGGTCATGTCTTTGCCGACGAACCGAATCGTGTGCGAATTCACTCGCTCGACGTTTCGCAAATAGGACAGCACCTCCGCCGGCAGATAATTCTTGAAACTCACCTCCAGTGTCACCGGCGTTTTCAGAATGAAGGGCTTGAAATCAGTGCGCCGGGCCAGCGCCGCCTTCACTTTTTGCGCGATCACCTCGTAGGAAGCTTCCGGCGTGAGCGTCTTCGCCGAGTGAAAGCCGAGCGTCTGCTTGGTTTCCGCTGTCTCGATGTTGCCGATTTGCGCGCGGATCTCCGCCATGGCCGCGTCATCGCCTGCCGCCATCACCACCGGAACGCCGAAGTGCCCGGCGGTTGCGGCGCCGAAGGCAGCTTCCGTAACTTCCTGGCCGTTCAGCGCCACCCGCGTCAGGTGCGCGCTCGAAAACGTGTGCGCCCGCACGCCGCGCGGATTATTTGTGGAAGCGTGAAAGCCGATGAAGATCACCGCGTCAAACGTGGAATCGATTCCCGCCATCATGCCCAGGCGCCGCGGCCACGAGCGGATGATGCGCACGTCCTTCGGGAACTCTTCGATGAGCAAGTTCTCGCCGTTGCCATGAGAATCGGCGACCAGAATCTCCGTGGATCCAGCCTCTTTCGCCGCGTTGACTGCCGCCAGCGCCTCCCGCGTCATGAACCGCCGATAGCGCTCGTATTCGAAGCCGTTGGGGCCAAGCTGGTCGGGCGTCACCGTCCCCACCACGCCTTCCATGTCCACCGAGATGTAGACCTTGAGTTTTTTGGGCGGCTGCGTCTGCGCCGGCAAAAGCACGGCAAAACCAAGCAGCACAAAAAGCGCAAGAGAACTCGCTCGCATCCATTTCACGGGCTGCCTCCAGAATACAAGTTGTGAAAATTTCGAGGGGAGTCTATCAGCTTCGCGCGGCGGAAGCGGCAGGAAATTCCAAAGCCACGTCGCGCGCCGCGAGAACCGTATTCGCATGGACGCGCACGGTGTCTTCGACGCGGCGGGCATAGCCTCCGGCGAGTGTCGTCGCCACCGGGATCCCGCGGCGCCGCGCCTCTTCAAAAACGAGGCGGTCGCGCTTTCTCAAACCTGCCTTGGTGAGCGAAAGGCCGCCGAGCTGGTCTTCGCAGTAGGGATCGGCGCCGCCAAGGTAGAAGACAATCTCCGGTCGAAACTCATCGAGGGCTGTCTGCAATGCCGGCGTGAGCGCCCCGAGATACTCATCATCATCGGCGCGGTCGGGCATTTCAAGATCCAGACTCGAAGGCGGCTTGTACGCGGGATAGTTGTTTTCCTGATGGATCGAGAGCGTGAAAACGTCAGGATCGTTCCGAAAAATCGCCGCGGTGCCGTTTCCGTGATGTACGTCCGTGTCCACGACCATCGCCTTTGTGATGCGCCTGTCCGCTTGCAAACGCCGAAGGGCTACAGCGACGTCGTGGATCGCACAAAATCCCTCCCCGTGCCCCGGATGGGCATGATGGAAACCCCCGCCGAGGTTCACGCCGAAACCGTCCTCGAGAGCGCGCTGGGCGGCGAGAATCGTTCCTCCAGTGGCCAGCCAAACGGCCTCCACCATCTCCCGGGAATACGGAATCTCCAGCAACATTGCTTCGGTTGGACTGAGCGTGCCGGTCTTCAGCTTATGCACCCACTCCGATGTGTGAACACGCAGAATATCTTCGTCGCGCGCGGGCTCCGGCGACAAGAAATCCTCGGGAGCGGCGAGATTTTCGCGTAGCAGCAGTTCGGCGATGAGGCGGAATTTCTGCGAGGGAAAAACGTGCGCGCCGAGGTTCAGGTCGTAGCGCTGATGATAAACGAGTTTGAAGGGGAGCATGCCGTCCCGCGCTGCGTCGAAATTGCGGCGCTCAGTTCTCGCGTTCGAGAATGAAATCGGGCACCGCAAGGAGCGCGCGGCCGTGCTCGGAATCTACCCGGCCATCGAGACACGCCTTCGCCTGCCGGGCGTAATCGTGCGCGAGCCGCCGGGCGCGGTCGAGTGCGCCGGAATCCCGCACCAGGGCCACAATCGTTTCCGGCCGCACGCTCTGGAATTCTTTCTCCGTCAAAACGCGCTGCACCAGCTCGCGCGCCTCGCGATTGCCGTTCTCCATCGCGTAAATCAGCGGCAGCGTGACTTTGCCTTCTTTGAGGTCGCTCAAGACGGGCTTCCCAAGCTGCTCCGCCGAAGCCGTGAAATCGAGAAGGTCGTCCACAAGCTGAAACGCCAGCCCGGCGCAGCGGCCGTATTCCGCGAAAGATTTTTCTTCCGCTTCGCTGAGGTTGCCCAGCACCGCGCCCAGCCGCGCGCAGCCGCTGAAGAGGCACGCCGTCTTGTACGTCGCCAGCTCAAGCGCGTCGCGCTCGGTTACGTCCAGGCGGCCGATC
>JBGOWC010000217.1:0-4353 GCA_041478415.1 Terriglobia bacterium | reverse complement strand
GTGGCCGCCGCCGCGGACGAGCCAGATGACCATGGCGATGTCCACTTTTTCGTCTTTGGGAGCGCCGATGACCAGCTCCGCGACGGGAAACTGCGGCAGACTCGCATAGCGGATGGCCTGGATGGAGTATTCAGGCGAGGGCGCCGATGGCAAGAAAATGCTGAAAAGAGCGGCGAGTGCGAAGCGATTCATGGGTTCCTCCGGTAGAAACGGCCGGAGCGCATTCTAACCGAGAGGCCGGAATTCAGGAACAGAGATGTGCGGTGCAGAGCAGACAGAGGGATCCCTCGTCACTACGTTCCTCGGGATGACGACGCCTTATCGCGTCGTCAAGTGGGGAGGCGGGAGGCAAGAACGAAATCGCGCAAAGCGGAAACGTTCGGGCCGTAGGCGCCGACACGTCCGGCGTCCACGGGAAGACCGAGGCGCTCGGCAACTTCCAGATTGATTCCAGCGTCGTCGAGCTCAGACAAGCTGAAGCCCGCGGCGGGCAGCACGCGATTGATCCCCGTCGGATAAACGGGCCGCGGCGGCCGGAGCCGCTGCCAGGGACGGCGCGCTATCTCGTAGAATTGGCGCCAGTCGTGTTTGTGCCAGGTGGTCATCTTTTCCAGTATTACGCTTCCCTCACCCGGTTGGATGCCGGAAGCATCGGGAAGGTTCACTTCGTCCTTCTCGACTCTCGTACCGTCTTTCTTCTCGTCTTTGCAACGGACAGGCATATCGAGTCTCTGATATACGCCCGAACTGTGCCGGCGAGAGATTTTCCTCGCCTAATGTTTCAAACCCGTTACGAGGCCGTAAGTTTCAAGACCGGCGCGCGGCCGGCTGCGTCTGCCACGGGGCGGGAGCGGAGCGGGGGACGCGTTCGCGCGGCTGGTATACTACAGGCTGGCCTTTCCTGACGATTGAAAAATCATGTCCGCCGCGCACATCGTCGTCCATTACCACGAGCTGTGGCTCAAGGGGGGCAACCGCGACTTTTTCCTGCACAAGCTGCGGCAGGCGCTGCGCTGCGCCCTCGAAGGGCTGGCGGTCCGCCGGATCACGCAGCCGGGCGACCGCTTTGTCGTGGAATTGAGCAACGAGGCGGAGCTGCCTGCGGCGCTGGAGCGGCTCGCGCGCATGAGCGGCATCTCCTCATTCGCCGTGGCCAGGACGGTCGAGCGCCTCGCGCCGTCTTCCACCGAAGATCCGCTAAGGCCGATCCGCGATGCGGCGTGGGAGGAAGTTCGAGGCGCCAACTTTGCGACGTTCGCGGTCCGGGCCAAGCGCAGCGACAAGACTTTTCCCGTGAAGGTGATGACCATCGAGCGCGAAGTCGGCGGCTACCTTCATGACCAGTTGATGGCAGCGGGCCGGACGTTTCGCGTGGACCTGCGCAAACCGGAATTGACGTGCAGAATTGAAGTGACGCCCGGGCCGATTCTGGTTTACGCGCGGCGGATTCCCGGCGCGGGCGGCCTGCCGGCGAACACGGGAGGCCGGCTCGTTTGTCTGCTCTCCGGCGGATTCGACTCGGCGGTTGCGGCATTCAAGCTGATGAGGCGCGGCGCGCACGTTTCTTTCGTTCATTTCTGGGGAGGCGGCGCACTGCCGGGAGAATCCTCGGTGCACGTGGCGCGCGAGCTGGTGAAGCGGCTCACGCCGTGGCAATTCACGTCGAAGCTATATCTCGTGCCGTTCGAGCCGCTGCAGCGCGAGATTGTGCGCGGCGCCCCGGAGCGTTTCCGCATCCTGCTCTACCGGCGGCTGATGCTGCGGATTGCCGAGCGCGTGGCCGGCGCGGAGCGCGCGAAGGGATTGATCACCGGGGACAGCATGGGCCAGGTAGCTTCGCAGACGTTGCAGAACATGGCGGCGGTCGGAGCGGCGACGCGGCTGCCGATTTACCGGCCGCTCGTGGGCGACGACAAGCTGGAGATTCTCGAGCTGGCCAGAAAGATCGGCACGCACGACATCTCGGCCGAGCCGTTTCACGATTGCTGCCCGGTCTTCATGCCGAAGGCGCCGGCGCTCTTCGCTTCACCAGAAGAACTGGACGCGGCGGAAACGCAGCTCGATGTGGGGGAACTCGTGCGGCAGGGTCTGGATTCCAAGGTGATCGAGCGCTACCGTTACACGCAAGGGCGCGTCATGCAGGTGGAATCCCTGCGCAGGGCTACCGCGTAGCCGCGAAACGCAGGGCTCCTGAAGACCTGGGAAGAAGGCTGGAAAAGAGAAGTTGAGGCTTACCAGCGATTGCCGCGGTCGCCACGGTCTCCGCCGCGATCCCCGCCGCGTCCGCGTCCGCCACCGCCGCCACCGTGACTCCGTCCGCCGCCACCACCGCCAAACCCGCGGCCACCGCCGCCACCGCCGCGCTCGCTTTGCGGCCGAGCTTCGTTGACGACGAGGTTCCGCCCGCTGAAATTCTGGCCGTTGAGCGAATTGATGGCGCGGTCGGCTTCCTCGTCATTCGCAATTTCCACGAAGGCGAAGCCGCGCGACTGTCCCGTGAAGCGATCCCGGATAAGATTGATGGCCGAGGGTGTGCAACTTGCCTGCGTGAAAAACTCTTGAAGCTGATCCTCCGTAGCAGTAAACGGAAGATTCCCAACGTAAAGCTTCTTCACCTGCTGACTCCTTCCGCCCGGTATCCAATTGCAAGCCGAGGCACACACTGAAGAGACGAAGTTCGTTCACGGGCAGTCCGAAAAGAGCCAGGCCACCGCGGGCGCGAGACTGCACTTCAGCGCTCCCATGAATACTCTCGAAAAATTGACGAGTTTGCAACCGGAAAGAGTCCGGTGGACGGAAGGGGCGCGAGCAAGAGCTTTTGGTGGTAGGATGCGCGCCGGATCGGTTGCTTTCCGAGGCCTCCATGCGCGGCACGATGATGGACTTTCCGTTGACGCTGCCCACGCTCCTCGAGCGGGCCGGAAAGCTCTTCGCCAAGGTTGAAATCGTTTCGCGGCGGCCGGATAAGACCATCGTCCGCACCAGCTATGGCGACTTCTACCGCCGCGCCCGGCGGCTGGCCGCGGCGCTCACAAAGCTGGGGCTGCAGCCGGGCGACCGCGTCGCTTCCATGATGTGGAATCATTCCGGGCACATGGAAGCGTTCTTCGGGGTGCCGTGCGCCGGCGGGATCCTGCACACGCTTAACCTGCGCCTGCACGCCCACGAGAGCGCCGCGATCGCGAAACATGCCCGCGATCGCTTTCTCCTCGTTGACGACGTCCTGCTTCCCCTCTTCGACAAGTTTCGCGAAGATGCGCCGTTTGAGCGTGTCATCGTCGTGCCCTACGCAGGCGCGAGCGTGCCCGAAGGCTTTCTGAACTACGAAGAGCTTCTCGCTGAAGCCGGCGATGATTTCGCCTATCCCGAGATGGAGGAGAACGATGGCGCCGCGATGTGCTTCACTTCGGGGACGACCGGCTCTTCGAAGGGCGTTATCTACTCACACCGCGCAATCGTCCTGCACTCTTTCGCGGAAGGGCTGGCGGATACCTTCGGCATCGGCCATCACGACACGGTGCTCGTGGTTTCGCCGATGTTCCATGCCAATGCCTGGGGAATTCCCTACACCTGCGCGATGACCGGCGCGCGGCTGGTCCTTCCCGGGCCCAACGTGGACCCCGAGAGCATCCTCGACCTCATTCAAAACGAGCGCGTGACCATGGCGTCCGCGGTGCCCACGGTTTGGATCGGCGTCCTGGATACCCTCGAAAAAAATCCCGGCCGCTGGAAATTTTCCAACCCGGTGCGCCTCGCCTGCGGGGGGATGGCGCCTCCCGTGGAACTGATGCGCAAGATGGACCGCTACGGGCTGCACATCCTCCACCTCTGGGGAATGACGGAGACGACTCCGCTCGGGACAACCAGCAGCCTGAAATCGCACATGCGCGACTGGCCCGAAGAAAAGAAATACGAAGTCCGCTCGAAGCAGGGCTGGCCCGCGCCGTTCGTCGAGTTGCGCATCATGCGCCCGGGGCCGAGCGGCAGCGAAGCGGAGGCGCCCTGGGACGGCGAGACACCCGGCGAGCTGCAAGTGCGCGGGCCGTGGGTGGCCGCAAGCTACTACGAAGCGCCAGACCAGGCGCACCGCTGGACCGCGGATGGATGGTTCCGCACCGGCGACGTCGCGACGATTGATGACGACGGCATCGTGAAGCTCGTGGACCGCGCGAAGGATTTGGTAAAGTCCGGCGGCGAATGGATTAGCTCAGTGGACCTGGAGAACACGCTGATGGGGCACCCGGCGGTGAAAGAAGCCGCGGTGATCGGCGTGCCGCATCCGAAGTGGCAGGAACGGCCGCTCGCCGTGATCGTCTTGAAGGATGGCGCGACGGTCAAGGCGGAAGAGCTGCG
>JBGOWC010000264.1:0-3751 GCA_041478415.1 Terriglobia bacterium | reverse complement strand
TTCTTGCAGGGACGGGCGTTCACGGGCAAACGGAAAAGCCGAAAGCCGGAGGGAAGAAATCTCCGCCAGGCGCTACAGCGGAAGAAATGCGCGCTCTCCGTAACACAGTCGAGGTGCAGCAGAAGCAGATCGAAGATTTGAAAGTGCTCGTCCAGCGATTGGCGGAAGCGCAGGAACATGCGGTGGCAGCGGGACAACAGGCGGGCGAATCCGCTCAGAAGGCGCAGGCGACCGCCGAGAAGGCGAGCGAAATTGCGAGGATCGCGGAATCCGCAGCCGCAGTAAGTGAAAAAGATGCGCAGCACGCGGAGTTCAGCGCCGCCGAGGCGAAAACGGCATTGGCGAAGCAGGGCGATGATCTCAGCGAGACGAATAAGTCCTTCCTGGAACGATTCAAGAAGATCGGGCCGTTTTCCTTCAGCGGGGAATTCCGGCTGCGGGACGAGCCCTTCTTCGGTGGGCCTGCGGATCAGTCACAGGTGAGGAACCGCGCGCGAATCCGCGCGAGACTGAATGCCGCAGCGAGGCTCAACGACGATTTTGACGGAGGTTTCACGTTCGCGAGCGGCGATCTGAACAATCCAGTCTCGACCATGCAGACCGCAAATCAGTTCTACACGCGGAAGCCGTTTGACCTGGAACGCGCCTTCATCAACTATCACCCGCACAATTTCAAACCGCTGCTCCTGACCGGAGGCAAATTCAGCCAGCCATGGGTGAGCACGGAGCTGACGTGGGATCGGGACGTGAACCCGGAAGGGCTGGCGCAGACCCTGGCGTTCAACCTGGAGAGCGTGCCCGTGCTGAAACGCATCGCGCTTGTCGGCTTCCAGCTGCCGTTTGCCGAAGTCGCGGGCGTATCGCTGAACAACAAGAGCATCGTGCAGAGCGCTGTATATGGCGGGCAATTGCAGACAGAATGGCGGCTGACGAACTGGCTGCGATTTGGCGCGTACGCGGCGTTTTACAACTGGCATAACGCCGATCCAATTGCGTTCGGGGTGGCCACGGCGACGGCCGCGAGCCCTTCCTTGGGACTGCTGAGGCTCAACAGCAATGGGAGCCAGAACGCAACCGTGACGACGACCGGAACATTCACGGCGACGGGGCAGAAAGTCATCACCAACGCCCAGTTTGCGTCGAAGTTCGGGCTGCTGGACACCATCGTGCGATTCGACATCCGGACGCGGTCGGAACGCTGGCCGCTTGTGCTGCTGGGAGACTTCGTGCAAAACACGAAGGCCTGCGCCAACGTGGGAAACATCCTGCCGGCGCCGGCGAACACGGCGCAGCAGACTTTAGCGCAATCGATGAATGCGACCTGCAACCCGCGCGACCGGCAAGCCTATTGGTTGGAAGCGCGAGCGGGAAGAGGGCAGAGAAAAGGCGACTGGAATCTCTCCTATACCCGGATCCGCATCGAACGCGAAGCGGTGCAGGCAGTTTTCGACTTCAGCGAAATCCGGCAGGGCAGCAACGTGACGCAGCACCGGCTCGAGACGTTCTACCAGCTCGAAGACAACATCTCGCTCGGATTCACGGGATTTTTCGGGCGGCCGCTGGTAACGGCGAGCAGCCCGGGGCCCGCAGAAAACCTGCTGAAGCGGCTGCAGTTTGACGTGGTGTACAAGTTCTAGGAAACCGCGAGGACTCCGATGAGTTTGCGAAGAACAGCGTGGACGTGTCTGCTTTTGATTTTTCTTGCCGCCCGGCCGGCGCCCGGCGAGGAAATTATCGTTGCGGCGGCGTCGGATTTGAAATTCGCGATGGCAGAACTGACAGGGCAATTCGAGAAGCAGACGGGCCACAAAATCAACGTCACCTACGGATCGTCGGGGAATTTCTTTTCGCAAATCCAGACTGGCGCACCGTTTGACGCTTTCTTTTCGGCGGATATCGAGTATCCGCGCAAGCTCGAGGCCGCGGGCCTGGCCGAAGCGGGAACACTCTACAAATACGCCATCGGTCGGATTGTGATTTGGACGCCGGCGGGCTCGCCGGTGGATGCCGCAAAGCGCGGATGGGATGCGCTGCTCGATCCCGCCGTGCAGAAAATTTCCATCGCGAATCCGAAACATGCGCCGTACGGTCGGGCAGCTGTTGCCGCGCTGCAGAAGGCGGGTATCTACGCGAAGGTGGAAGCGAAGCTGGTGTACGGCGAAGACATTTCGCAGGCGGCGCAATTCGTGCAGTCCGGAAACGCGCAGGCGGGGATCATCGCGCTTTCGGTGGCGGTTTCTCCCGCGATGCGGGACGCAGGGAGCCGCTGGGAGATTCCTGAAGACGCGTACCCGCCGATCGAGCAAGCCGCCATCATGCTGAAAGTGTCTCAGAAAAAAGGGATCGCGCGGGCGTTTCTGGAATTTGTGAAGAGCCCTGCGGGGCGAACGATGCTCAAAAAGTCCGGCTTCACGATCCCGCACGATTCCCTGGCGCCGGCGAAATTCAAATGAACTGGCAATCACTTTTCCTGTCGCTGCGACTGGCGGCGCTTGTCTCGTTCAGCCTGCTGGTCATCAGCCTGCCGCTTGCGGCGTGGCTGGCATTCGGCCGGTGGCGCGGGCGATTTCTCATCGAAGCGATCGTCGCTCTGCCGCTCGTCCTTCCGCCGACTGTGCTTGGTTTTTATCTCCTCGTGGCCATGGGGCCGCGGAGCCCGCTCGGCAAGCTGTGGCAATCGGTTTTTGGTCATGGCATCGCATTCACGTTCGAGGGGCTGGTCCTCGCTTCGATTTTGTACAGCCTGCCGTTTGCGGTGCAGCCGCTGGTCAGCGGATTTCGCGGCGTGGACCGCAAGCTGCTCGACGCGTCGTTCGTGCTCGGCGCATCCCGGCTGCGCACGTTTTTCCGGATCGTTCTGCCGCTCGCGTTCTCAGGTCTCGTCACCGCGCTGGTTCTGAGTTTTGCGCACACGCTCGGCGAATTCGGCGTCGTCCTGATGGTCGGGGGCAATCTTCCCGGCGTCACGCGAACGGTTTCGATCGCCATCTACGATTCGGTTCAATCGCTCGAGTATGCGGAAGCGAATCGGCTGGCGTTTGTGCTCCTGGCATTCTCCTTCGCAGCCCTGTCCGTTGTGTACGCGGTCAATCGCCGGGTCTGGTCGCCGTGGTCGCAGCGATGACGTCGCTCACGGCGCAGATTCGCAAGGAGTATCGCGGCGCGGGCACGGCTTCGTTCGCGCTGGATGTAAAGCTCGAAGTGCCGCCCGGCATCACGATTCTTTTCGGACCGTCCGGCGCGGGAAAATCCACGCTGCTCGATTGCATCGCGGGACTCACAACGCCCGACGCCGGACGAATCGCGGTGGTCGAACAAGTTCTCTTCGATTCACAGTCTGGCGAGAACTCTTCGCCGCAGCAGCGCCGGCTCTCCTACGTCTTCCAAACGCCGGCGTTATTCCCGCATCTCACCGTGGAAGAAAACGCCGGCTACGGGCTCGCGCATCTCGCGGCGAAAGACCGGCGCGAACGCGTCTCCGAGCTGCTCGAATCGTTTCGCGTCGCGGAGCTGGCCGCGCGAAAGCCGGGAGAAATCTCCGGCGGCGAAAGGCAACGAGTGGCGCTGGCGAGGTCGCTCGTGACTTCACCGCGAGTGCTGCTCCTCGATGAGCCGATTTCGGCACTGGACGCGGACGTGAAATCCGCGATCGTGGATGATTTGCGCGCCTGGAATGCGGCACGGCGGCTGCCGATTCTCTACGTCACGCACAGCCGCGAGGAAGTGGACGCGCTGGGCGAGCGAGCGATCG
>JBGOWC010000018.1:0-11750 GCA_041478415.1 Terriglobia bacterium | reverse complement strand
GAAGCCGGATTGCTGCACGCTGATTGCCCTACCGTCACGGGCAAGACGATCGGCGAAGAAGCCGGAGCTGCGAAGGAAACGCCAGGGCAGGAGGTCGTGCGCCCACTTTCCGCGCCGATTAAATCCACCGGTGGCCTGGTCATTTTGAAAGGCAATCTGGCGCCCGAAGGCTGCGTCGTCAAGGTCGCGGGTCACAATCTCCAGACGTTTCGCGGTCCGGCGCGTGTTTTCGATTCCGAGGAAGACACGTTTGCCGCGCTGCAGCAGGGCCGCATCAAAGCCGGCGACGTTGTTGTAATTCGCTACGAAGGACCGAAAGGCGGACCGGGGATGCGCGAGATGCTCGCAGTGACGGCCGCGCTGGTTGGCGCAGGTCTCGGCGATTCCGTCGCGCTGGTGACTGACGGACGCTTCTCCGGGGCGACGCACGGCCTGATGGCCGGGCATATCGCGCCCGAAGCGGCGGTCGGCGGCCCGATTGCGGCGCTGCGCGACGCCGACGTCATCGTCTTCGATATTCCGGGCAGGACGCTGCGTGTCGAGCTGACGGCCAAGGAATTGCGCTCCAGGCTGAGTCGCTGGCAGCCGCCTGCGCCGCGCTACACGAGCGGCGTCATGGCCAAATACGCGCTCCTCGTGTCCTCCGCCTCGCGTGGCGCCGTCACGCTGGTGCCTTCGCAAACTCCTCCCGTGATTCCATCTTTATCGTTAGCGAGGACTGTATGAAGCTGACCGGCGCGCAAATCATCTGCAAAACGCTCGAGCGCCTCGGCGTGCGCCACATTTTCGGCTATCCCGGCGGCGCCATTCTGCCCACCTACGATGCGCTCGGCCAATCGGCGATTCACCATGTCCTGGTGCGCCATGAACAGGGCGCGACGCACATGGCGGACGGCTATGCCCGGGCGAGCGGCGGCGTGGGCGTCGCCATGGCGACTTCGGGACCGGGCGCGACCAACATGGTGACGGGCATCGCCACGGCCATGCTCGATTCTTCGCCGGTGGTCTGCATCACCGGCCAGGTGAGCAGCAAGCTGCTGGGCACCGACGCATTTCAGGAAATCGACATCACGGGCATCACCATGCCCATCACCAAGCACAATTGTGTCGTAACGCGCGCGGAGGATATCGCACGTACGCTGCGCGAGGCCTTTGTGATCGCCGCTTCGGGACGCCCCGGGCCCGTGCTCGTGGACATCACCAAGGATGCGCAGCAAGGCTCCTGTGCGTTTGACTGGGACGCCGCCGCGCCGAAACTTCCTCCCAAACGTGTGCGCCCCGCTTGCGACGAGGCGGAATTCGCCCGCGCCGTGGAACTGCTCAACTCCGCGAAGCGCCCGGTCATTCTTGCGGGACATGGTATCCAGATTGCCGGCGCCGTCCGGGAGCTCGATCAGTTTGTCCGCAAGGGCGGCTTTCCGGTGGCCATGACGCTGCTCGGCATTGGCGTGTTTCCCGCAACCGATCCGTTGAATCTCGGAATGATGGGCATGCACGGCGAAGCCTGGGTCAACCGCGCGATTCAGGAATCGGATCTTTTGATCGCCGTGGGGATGCGCTTCGACGACCGCGTCACCAGCGACCTGCGCAACTACGCGACGCGCGCAAAGAAGATTCACATCGAGGTGGACCGCGCGGAAATCAACAAAAACGTCCGCGTGGATGCCGCGCTTGTCGGCGACGCGCGCAAACTCCTCGAAAAACTCATTCCCTGCCTTGAGCCGCGCGATCGCGGCGATTGGCTGGCACATATTCGCGAGCTGAAGGGCGATTCCGCCGTACGCGATATTCAGAGCCTGCCCGACAGCGGGCATCTCTATGCCGCGCACGTGATCAACGACCTTTGGAAAGAGACCCACGGCAAGGCGCTTGTCGTCACCGACGTGGGTCAGCACCAGATGTGGGAAGCGCAGTATTACCACCACGATCAGCCGCGTTCGTTGATCACTTCCGGCGGACTCGGCACGATGGGCTTCGCTCTTCCTGCGGCCATCGGCGCGAAATTCGCGCGGCCCGAAGCTGACGTCTGGGTCGTGGTGGGTGACGGGGGCTTCCAGATGACCATGTGCGAGTTGGCCACCATCGTCCAGGAAAAACTCAACGTAAAAATCGCCATCATCAATAACGGCTATCTCGGGATGGTTCGCCAGTGGCAGGAATTTTTTTACGACAAGCGTTACGTCGCGACGCCGCTGGGCGCGCCGGATTTCGCTGCGCTGGCCAACTCCTTCGGTATTCGTAGCGAACGGGTCACGTCGCGCGGCGAGGTCACCCCCGCGATCCGCCGCGCCCGGGAAGCCGCGGAGACGGTGCTTCTCGATTTCCGCGTCGAGCAGGAAGATTCCGTCTATCCGATGGTGGCCGCCGGCGCCGCCCTGGACGAAATGATTCGCCGCCCAAGTCCGCTCGTCGAAACGTCGCGTGAGCCGTGAGGAGCCCATGAAAACACTCGTCGCCTACGTCGAAAACAAGCCCGGCGTTCTCAACCGCGTCGCTTCGCTGGCCCGCCGCCTGGCCATCAACATCGATTCGCTCACGGTCGGTCCCACGGAGAATTCCGAAGTGGCGCGGATGACCATCGTGGCCCACACCGACGAGCAAGGGGCGCGGCGCGTCCAGGCCAGCCTCGAAAAACTTGTGGACGTGCTCCTGGCCGAAAATATTTCCGGGCGTCCCGCCGTCATGCGGGACTTGGCCCTCATAAAGGTCACCGCCGACCAGAAATCCCGTCCGCACCTGATGGAATTGGTCAAGGTATTTCGCGCCCGCGTCGTGGACGTCGCTCCGGAATCGTTGATCCTGGAAGTTTCCGGCACCGTGGACAAGATTGACGGCTTGCTCGAAGTGCTGCGGCCGTTTGGCGTCCTGGAGATGGCGCGCACCGGAAGAATCGCGATGACCCGCGGCGCGGATCTGCTCCGCCCGCCATCGGGAACGAACCAAGTGGAACTCGTTGCGGCGGCCGAATCGGAATCGAGTTAGCGCAACATCATTTCGACGCACGGCGCGGGCGTCAACAAACAAAATGCCGCGCAGATTTCCTGGAGGCAAAAAATGGCGAAGCTGTACTACGACAACTCCGCGGACCTAACGCTGATTCAATCGAAAAAAGTGGCCGTCATCGGCTATGGGTCGCAGGGCCACGCCCACGCCCTCAATCTCCGGGATAGCGGAGTCGAGGTGCGCGTCGGCCTGCCGGAGACCAGCCAGTCGCGCGTCCGAGCGCAGAAGGAAGGACTCACGGTCGTCACCACGGCCGAAGCGGCGGCCTGGGCCGACGTGATTATGGTCCTCGTGCCGGATACGAAGCAGCCTGCGCTCTATCGCGACGCCATTGCGCCGCATCTGACTCCCGGCAAGATGCTCATGTTTGCGCACGGCTTCAACATCCGCTTCGGAACGATCAAGCCGCCGGCGACCGTGGATGTCGCCATGATCGCGCCCAAAGCCCCCGGGCACCGCGTGCGCGAAGTCTTCGTCGAAGGCGGCGGCACGCCGGGGTTGCTCGCCGTCCATCAGGATGCCACAGGCAAAGCGAAGGAATTGGCCCTCTCGTATGCGCGCGGGATCGGCTGCACTCGCGCCGGAGTTATCGAAACTACGTTCACCGAAGAAACGGAGACCGACCTCTTCGGCGAGCAAGCCGTTCTTTGCGGAGGCGTCAGCGCGCTCATCAAAGCCGGTTTTGAGACGCTGGTCGAAGCGGGCTACCAGCCGGAGATTGCCTACTTCGAATGTCTCCACGAGCTGAAGCTCATTGTGGATCTCATCTACCAGGGCGGATTGAGCTACATGCGCTATTCCGTGAGCGACACCGCCGAGCACGGCGACTATACCGGCGGGCCGCGGATTGTCACCGAAGAGACGCGCAAAGAAATGCGCAAGATCTTGTCCGAAATCCGGAGCGGTGCTTACGCCAAAGCTTGGATGGAAGAAAACGAGAAGGGCTGCCCCAATTTTGAGGTAATGCGTCGCCGCGAACGCCTGCATCAACTTGAGGTTCTTGGCCCGCAGCTCCGCGGGATGATGCCTTTCCTTCATCCCGTCACTGTGCCGGACCCACGAGGGGACTAGTACAGGGTTGCACTTCGTCGAGGCGCTCCGGTTTAGGCGCTGACGGGGAGTTCGAAACGGTCTGTTTAGTTGACAGTAGGGACGATTTAGGCAATCTTTACGCGCTATGCAATCGAAAGACGGTCGGACAAGAGCGATAACGCCCAATTTCGCCGAGCGCATCGAGCTGCTCAGCCCGAAGCGCCAGGAGATCATCCGCCCGATTCTGGAGCACCCGCGCGAGTACGTCCTCCTCAGCGTGCGCGCGATCGCCCAGCGCCTGCGCACGGATCCGGCGACGGTTGTCCGAATCGTGCGCGGTCTCGGCTTCGGAAGCTACCGCGAGTTCCAGCGGCATCTCCACGACCTGTCCATTGCGTTCGCCACCTCGCTCGACACCATGCAAACCGCTGGACGCGAGTCTTCCATGCCGGCGCATGTGCGGGAGTCCCTCGAACAAGATTTAAAAAATCTGCAAGGGCTGAAGAACAGCCTGGATGCCCGGCGCTTGATTCGCCTGGCGAAGCGTTTTTACTCCGCCCGGCGAATTCTTGTCATTGCCGGAGATCTTGCAGCAACGATTGCCTACTACCTCGAATATGAGATGAGCCTCCTAGGCTTGCCGATCTTCACCGCCACGTCCGCGGGCAGAATCATGCATCTGGTGCGGAATGTCACCAAACAGGATTTGGTCGTTGCCATCAGCTTTCGACGGGGGCTTCGGCAGACGGTCGAAGGCGTGCACCAGGCGAAGGCGCGGGGCGCCTATTGTATTGGCGTGGCGGACACTTTTCTTTCCCCTCTGGCGAGGGAATGCCATGAAGTGTTCCTCACCTCGATCGAGTCCACATCGTTCGCCGCCTCGTATGTCGCTCCCATTGCGCTTGTCAATGCCCTTCTCTCCGCGTGCGGACAATACCGGCGCAGTCACACGCTTGCACTGATCAAGCAGGTCGCCGAGGAACAGCGCAAGGGCTTCCGCTGGTACTCGACCTGAGACGGTGTTTTCCGCCTGTAACATCCGTTTCATTTCTGTGAAGTGATTTGACTTTCGCTTGACACGCTTCCTGTAACCATCTACTCTTTGAATCGTTTGTGCATGATTGAGTAGCGCAACGAATGTTGCAAAATCAAAGCTCACCCGGAACGCTATGGTCCGCCAACGCTCCGTTCAAACCCGTGCACAACCCCGAAACCCCGTTGCCCGGTTCCGGCTACACCATCCGTGGCGGAGACGGCGTCCATTTTCTGGTGCCCGATGCGCATTGAAGCCATTACCCTGCGGAAACTGAAAATGCGCCTCAAGGCGCCGTTCGAGACCAGCTTCGGCTCAACCTGGGAGCGTACGCTGCTGCTCCTCGAAGCCGTGGCGGACGGCGTGACCGGCTGGTCCGAAATCACCACCCATGACCGGCCCTCCTTCAATTCCGAAACCGTCGGTACGGCATGGCACGTGACGCGCGACTTCCTCGCCCCGCTTGTCCTGGGGAAAACGATGGGGGCGGCTGCCGAAATGCCCGCGCTCTTCGCGACCATCCGCGGACATGAGATGGCCAGGGCCGGAGTGGAAAACGCCCTTTGGGATATTGAGGCCCAGCAGAAAGGCGTGCCTCTAAGCAAACTTCTGGGAGGAACGCGCGCGGAGGTCCCCTGTGGAGTCTCGCTGGGCATTCAGTCCTCGCCGGACGTTCTTCTCGACAAAGTAGCCACCGAGCTCGCCAGCGGCTATCAGCGCATCAAAATCAAGATCAAGCCCGGCAAAGACATCGAATTTACGCGCGCCGTCCGCAAGGCGCACAACGGAATCAGGCTGTCGGTGGATGCCAATTCCGCCTACACCCTTGCCAATGCCAGCCACCTGAAACAGCTCGACGAATTCAATCTCTTGATGTTGGAGCAGCCGCTCTGGTGGGACGACATCTTCGCCCACAGCAAGCTGCAAAAACAGATCAACACTCCCATCTGCCTCGATGAATCGATTCGTCATGTGCGAGATGCTGCCGCCGCGATTGAACTGGGCTCTTGCCGGGTGGTCAACATCAAGCTGGGACGCGTCGGCGGCCACTCCAGCGCGCGAGAGATTCAGGCCCACTGTCTCGAACACAAAATACCCGTCTGGTGCGGCGGCATGCTCGAATGCGGGATCGGCCGCGCGCACAATATCGCCATGTCAACCCTTCCAGGCTTCGTCTACCCCGGCGATGTGTCCGCGAGCAAGCGCTACTGGGAAGAAGATGTGATCGAGCCGGCGATTGACGTCACGCCCAGAGGGACAATCGTGGTCTCCCGGCTTCCGGGGCTGGGTTACGCCGTCCGCCGCGACTTGATCGAACGGCTCACAATCGAAAAAGAATCCTGGCGCGCCCATTGATGGCGTCGCCCCGCGAATGGATCACTGCAATGAGAAGCCCGTCGCGTTCCGTCAGCCGCGCTCCCCTTCCTCGCGCCCTCTCGCTTCTCGCCCTGATTCTTTTTGTCTCCTCTCCGAAGATCGCGTCGCAACAGATCGTTCCGTCCCCGCCGCCTAAGCCAGCCGACGTTCGCCCGGAATGGAAAAGACTCCTCGGAGAATATGGTCCCGACGAGGGCGTGCTCATCGTTTTGGAGAAGCAAGCCAAGCTCGCCATTTTCAAGAAAGCTGCCGGCGACTTGATTCTGGAGGAGCAGCGCGAGGGCGCATTTTCCATCGGAAGCGCCGGGCCATCCGCCGGCAAGACCGTAACGTTTACGCGCGACGCCTCGGGCCGTGCAACGCAGTTGAAAATCGGCGCCGACGCTCTCGCGCGCAGGCAACTCGGCCCCGAAGACGGCAAGGTTTTCCAGATTCAGCCCGTTCGCCCGGTCGAGGAGCTTCGAAAAGAAGCTCTCGCCGCTTCCCCGCCCCGCGAATCTGGTGAATTCCGCACGTCTGATCTCGTGGAGTTGACGACCCTCGACTCCACGATTCATCTCGACATCCGCTACGCCACCAACAACGATTTTCTCGGCACGCCGGTCTACACTCAAGCGCGCGCGCTTCTCCAGCGGCCCGCGGCGGAAGCGCTCGTTCGCGCCCATCGCGCGCTGAAACCGTTTGGTTACGGCCTGCTCATCCATGACGCGTACCGGCCCTGGTACGTGACGAAAATCTTCTGGGACGCCACGGGCGCCGAGGGAAAAATCTTCGTCGCCGATCCCGCCGAGGGCTCGCGGCACAACCGCGGCTGCGCGGTGGACTTGACGCTCTACGATTTGCAAACTGGAAAAGCTGTCGAGATGACGGGGACGTATGATGAAATGTCCCCGCGTTCGTATCCAGACTATCCCGGAGGCACATCGCTCCAGCGCTGGCATCGCGACTTCCTGCGGCGTGCAATGGAAAACGAAGGCTTCAGCATCTATGAATTCGAATGGTGGCACTTCGACTACAAGGATTGGCGGCGATATTCGATCCTCAATGTTCCGTTCGAAAAAATCTAGGGAGGACTAGACCCGTGAAAATCCCTGCTTGCGCTTGCCCGCTGCTCCGCATGGGGTTGCTGCTTTCTCTCTCCGGCATGGCCGCTACTTCTGCATCCGGGCAGAATCCCGCCCCGGCCCTACTCACCGAGCGCATCCAGAAAATCATGAGCCGGCCGGAATTTGCGCATGCCAATTTCGGCATCGAGTTCTACTCGCCGGAAACCGGAAAAGTTCTCTACGCACTGAACGAACACAAGCTCTTCACACCCGCCTCCACGACAAAAATTCTTACGGAAGGCACGGTGCTCGCGAAGCTCGGCGCCGACTATCGTTTTCACACGCGCATTTATCGCATTGGTACGGTGGATTCGAAAGGCCGCCTGAAAGGCGATCTCGTTCTCGTCGCCAGCGGCGATCCGAATCTTTCGAATCGCATCCAACCCGACGGCACGCTCGCCTTCGTGGATCATGATCATTCCTATGGCGGACCCGCGCTTCCGGGCGATCCCCTTGCCGTCATTCGCCAGTTCGCCAAAGACGTCGCCGCAAAAGGCGTCCGCCGCATCGAGGGCCGCATCCTCATAGACGCAAGCCTCTTCCCCGACGGTCCGCGCGAAGGCGGCACCGACGTGGTGATGTCCTCGATCATCGTCAACGACAACGTGATCGATCTTCTCGCGAAACCCGGAGTCAAAGCCGGCGATCTCGTCTCGCTGGAAACTTCTCCACAAACGTCGTACATCCGCTTCATCAATCGCGCGATCACGACGGCAGAGGGCACCTCACCGGAAGTCCAGCAGCCGGACATTTTCACCAACCCGGACGGTACCGTTGTGGTTACGCTCGCCGGCAGCCTTCCCGCCGGCGCCCCGGCAACGCCATTTCCCTTCGCTGTTCCCTCGCCCATCAAATTCGCCGAGACCGTCCTGCGCGAAGCGCTTGCGGCCGCGGGCATCCAGATCAAACCTCCAAAAAATCCCGCCGCTCCCGATTTCGCAAAGCTTGCCGCCGCCTACACGCCGCAAAATCAACTCGCCGAGCATGTCTCGCCGCCGCTCTCCGAAGAAATCAAGGTCACCCTGAAGGTCAGCCAAAATCTCCACGCCGGCATTGGTCCGTATCTTCTCGGCGCGCTCGTCGGTCACAACACGAAAGATTCTCTCCACGCCGGCTTCAAGGTGGAGCGCGAATTCCTCGAGTCCGCGAAGCTGGATCTCTCCGGCGCTTCCCAGGGCGACGGCGCGGGCGGCGACTGGGCCGACTTCTTCAGCCCGCATTTTATTTGCCGCTATCTCACCTATTGGACGACTCGCGCGGATTTCGACGCATTCTTCAAAGCGCTTCCCATCCTCGGCAAGGACGGCACGCTCGCCAAGATTCAAACTGACTCACCCGGCGCGGGGCACGTTTTCGCGAAGACCGGAACATTCGGCTCCGAGGATCGTCTTGGCGGGAACATGATGCTCAACGGCAAAGGCCTCGCCGGCTATGTCCTCACCTCGAGCGGCCAGCGCATCGCCTTCGCCGCTTACGTGAACCACGTGCACCTCCCGCCCGATCCGGAAGCCGCGCAAACCATCGCCGGCCAGGCCCTCGGCGCAATCGCCGCGGCTGCGTACGACGCGCCGCTCGACGTCTCAGCCGGCTACGACGTCATCATTCGCAACGGCCGCATACTCGACGGCACCGGCAATCCCTGGTATCAGGCCGATGTCGCCGTTCAAGGCGACCGCATCGTGAAAATCGGCGATTTGCGCGGCGAAAAAGCTGCGCGCGAAATTGATGCCGCCGGCCGGGTCGTTTCCCCGGGCTTCATTGACATGCTCGGCCAGTCGGAAGTTTCGCTGCTGCTCGACAAGCGCGCCATCAGCAAACTTTCCCAGGGCATCACCACCGAAATCACCGGCGAAGGCGGCTCCATCGCGCCGCAAAACGAAAGAACACTTGCGCCCATGAAGCCGTTTCTCGATCATTACAAGCTGACCGTGGATTTCACCACGCTCGACGGCTATTTCAAGCGCCTCGAAAAAGAAGGTACGCCGCTCAACATCGGCACCTACGTCGGCTCCGCGCAGGTCCGCGAAGCCGTCATCGGCGACGACAATCGCGCGCCTACTCCCGAAGAGCTCGAACAAATGAAGGCGCTCGTCGAGCAAGCCATGAAGGATGGCGCGATGGGAATCTCCAG
This sequence comes from Terriglobia bacterium, assembly GCA_041478415.1. Taxonomy (GTDB): domain Bacteria; phylum Acidobacteriota; class Terriglobia; order Acidiferrales; family UBA7541; genus Acidiferrum. Next base: position 2,068 of record JBGOWC010000018.1, on the reverse strand, counting down.
CGCGCTTATCTATCCGCCCAATATTTACGCCAAGACCGAAGAGCTCATCGCGCTCGCCAAGGTCGCTTCCAAATACGGGGGCCTCTACGCCACGCACATGCGCAGCGAAGGCGCTTCGCAGATGGAAGCGCTCGCGGAAGCCATGCGCATCGGCCGAGAGGCCAATCTTCCCGTCGAAGTCTTTCACCTGAAAGTCAGCGGCAAGCCGCGCTGGGGCAACATGAAAAAAGTCGTCGCGGAGATTCAAGCCGCGCGCGATTCCGGCCTGGACATTGCCGCGGACATGTACCCTTACATCGCGGGCGGAACGGCCCTCGCTTCGGCGCTGCCGCCGTGGGTTGCCGATGGCGGCGTTCAGAAACTTCTCGAGCGCTTGAAGGATCCCGCCGTGCGCCAGAAAATCAAAAAGGAGCTCGCCGGCGACCATCCCGATTGGGAGAATTTGTTTTTCGACGTCGGTGGCGCTTCCGGCGTTCTTCTCGCTTCCATCGAGAACCCGGATCTGAAGAAGTTCGAAGGAAAATATCTCGCCGAAGTCGCCGCGGCGTGGAAGAAGTCGCCCGAGGACACCTTGATGGACTTCGTCCTCGCCGACAGCGCGCAGACCGGCGCGCTCTACTTCATGGCCAGCGAAGAAGACTTGAAGACCGGTTTGTCGCAGCCCTGGACCAGCATCGGCCTCGATGCCGGCTCGATGGCGCTCGACGGTCCGACGTATGAGCCGCACGGCCATCCGCGCGGGTTCGGCTCCATGCCGCGCTTTCTGGGAAAATATGTCCGCGAGGAAAAAGTCGTTTCGCTCGAAAGCGCCATCCGCAAGATCACTTCCCTGCCCGCGCAGAGAGAGCATCTCGAAGGCCGCGGCCTCCTCAAGCCGGGCTATTTCGCGGACATCACCATCTTTGATCCCGCCGCAATCATGGATCACGCCACCTTCGCGAAGCCCGACCAGCTCTCCACCGGAGTGGACGTCGTCCTCGTAAACGGCCAAGTCGAATACGAAAAAGGCAAACTGACCGGAACGCTGTCCGGTCGCGTCCTCCGCGGAAGAGGCTATCAACCCCCTCTCGCAGCAAACTGATTGCGCTTCCGCGACTCTGTTTGAAGCCGCACGACGGGTGTATACTCCGCGCACGATCACACGGTGAGCGGGCCTGCCCGGGTGGGCATGCCCATCTCGCCGCATCACCTCGAAACGATTTTCGATAGGAGACTGAACATGAAAGCAATCGTCGGCGGCCTTCTCGTCCTGGGCCTCGCCGTGTCCCTGACGGCGTTTCCACCGGGTCCGGCGTGGCGGATGAAGGCCGATTATCTTGAGGCATGCAGTTGCCATTTGTTTTGCCCCTGCTATTTCAACAAGCACGCGGAACATCCCATGTGCGAATTCAACATGGCGGTGAATGTTCGCGACGGCCACTCCGGAGACACCAACCTGGCCGGCGCCAAGTATTGGCTGACCGGCGATCTGGGCGATGAGTGGGGAACCGCCAAGAAAGGAAGCTGGGTCGTCGTCTCCTTCGACCCCAGCACCACGAAGGCGCAGCGCGACGCCCTGGCGCCGATCATTCTGAAAACGTACGGTCTCGAATGGGGCGAGCTGAAAGTCCAGGAAGCGACCATCGAAATCCAACGCTCCGGAGACATCGCCGAAGCGAAGCTGGCCGGAGGGCAGCAGGCGTACCTGAAGCTGAAGCGCGAGCCCGGCTCCGACGGGAAGGGAGTGGTACTGAGGAACGTCAGCTATTTTGAAGCGAGCACGAACGATGGCTTCGAGTTGTACAAGTCCATCGAGCACCGCGCGGACGTGGCCGGCCACAAGTTTTCCTACTCGGACCGCAACGCGTTCTTGATCAGCATCGTTGCGCAGGAACCGGCCGCCCCGGCAAAGAAATCCGGCAACTGAGCAGGCCTTACAAGCTGCGCCGTCTGGATCGCTCTCTGTGGGGACACGCTTGATCGTGTCCCCCTCCCCTCCATATGCGTCCCATTCTGGAAAGAGTTGGTATACACCCCTTTGTTTTCGTATGAGTGGCAAACACCCCTCACATTCGCTCGGGCAAGAAGG
>JBGOWC010000021.1:0-11416 GCA_041478415.1 Terriglobia bacterium | reverse complement strand
TTTCTGCTGGGAGTCTTTGGCGTTGACCTGGACGATGGACAGGTTCGAAGTCCCCGGGCCGACCGCGCGGATCACGATGCCCATCAACGTGCCGCTGCCGTTGACGCCGGGTGTGTTGGGCTGCCGCGTGGCGGAAATGATGGCCTGCCCATGCTCCTTGTCCACGCGCTGAACGATGGCGATCTCCTGCGTGCCGCCGGAGAGGAACCCGCCGTGACGCACTTCCTCGACGCTAATCACCGCGGGGTTGTACTGCAAGAGCAGTGGAATCGAGAAAAGATCCGTAACGTTTTCGACGACAACGCCGAGCGTCGTCGTCTGACCGGTCTTCAAGGTGAGCGATTGCGGTTCGAAGCGTATCCGCGCCGCCTGCGTCCCTGCCGGAGCTGTCGCTGGAGCCTGTCCGGGTGGCGGCTGTTGCGCCGGCGGGGCAGCGGGATTCTGCGCTGGGGTGGGCGCCGGCAGCGTGGGAGTCTGTACATTCGCTTCACGGCGGACCTGAATGTTGGATTCGGAGCCGGAGCTGAGCGGACGCAGATTTGCGCGCGTCCATTCCGGCAAGCGGACGATCCGCGGCGTCAAGACGATGAGAACTTCACTTTCCTGGTGTTCCACGGTTTCGTCGGAGAAGAAGTAACGAAAAAATGGGAGGCGCGCAAGGCCCGGCCAGCCCTTGATTGTTTTCGTATCGGTTTGATCCATCAACCCGCCCAGAATATTGACCTCGCCCTCTTTCAGCCGGATGTCGTGGTCAATCGTGCGCTGGCTGATGATGGGCTGTTCGATTCCGCCGATGGTGCTTTTACCTGTGACCGACGAGACTTCCACTTTGATCTTCAGGCTGATATCCCGGTTGGGATGCACCCGCGGCGTCAGGTCGACGTTTACGCCGACATCGATGTACGTGAACTGCGTGTTCACCAGCGGATTTACGATGCCGCCTCCCCCAGTGGCGCCAACGCCGACACCCGCCTGGAAACTTCCGGTGGCCACCGGGACGCGGTCGCCGATGCGGAGTTTCGCCGGCTGGCCGTCCACCGCGCGAATCTCTGGATTCTGGATGATTCTCGTGGTGTTGTCGGTGAGCAGCGCGGTGGCCTGTGCGCCGGGCAGTGTAATGCTGTAGTCGGACGACCTGAGATGCTTGAGTTCATTGAGGGGCAATGAATTTGAAATCGATCCGGTTGCACCCGTCGGCGGGCCATTCGGCTGGAATGCCAGTGTTGCGTTCGATCCCGGCTGGATACCCAATTGGCGCATGCGGTCGCGCCTTGCTTGCAGCACCTGGATTTGAACGACGACTTCCGGTTTCGCGCGATCAATGTCGTTGATGAGTTTTGCCGCGAGAAGCAATTTATCCGGCGTGTCTCGAATGATGATGGCGTTCTGGCCGTTTAGCTGCTGAATGCGCTTGAGGTCCAGGAGCTGCCGGAGGCCGGTGACGATTTCGGTGAGGTCCTGCGGCTGGACCGTGTTCGACAGATAAAACGTGCGCACTACTTGTTCTTCATAGTCGCGGCGCTTCTGCGGCTGGTCCGGGATGATGAAGATGATGTTCTCGGTGACCGGTTTCCAGAACGACTTGCTCTGTAAAGATACGAGGTCCAAGGCCTGTTCGAGCGTGACGTTGTTCAGCTCGGTCGTGACGCGCCGGGCGGGGAAATCCGGGTCCGTGATGACCGTCAGCCCAGCCAGCTTCCCGATCGTTTCGAAAACGATCTTCGCGTCGTTCGCCATTTTCAGGTTGATGGGAGCGCGGGAAAGCGGCTTCAGCTCGGGAGGCTCCTCTGCCAGCGGGCTCTCTGCCGCCGGGGACGACGGGGCGGCGCCGGCCGCGTTCGCCTTGTCGTTCTCGGCAATTTTTTCGAGTGTTGACCGGATTTCCTGCTCGGCGATGGCGCTTGAGGGGTCAATCGCAAACGCCTTCTGGAACTCCACCAGGGCTACCTGCAGATCGCCCTTTTCCAGAAGTTTCTGCCCCTGGCGCACGTGAAATTGGCCGGCTTCGAAGCGGCTTTGGGTGGCTTTGACCTTGTAGTCGGCGTTAAACGGGTCTGATTTCAGGGCTTTCTGGTAGTACTCAAGGGCGGTGTCGTAATCCTGGAGGGCCTCCGCCTTACGGGCTTGCTTGTACTCATTGCCGCCCTTCGGGCAGCCCGCCGCCAGCAGGCAACCGGCGACACTTAGAATGAGAGTCCCCCAGCGACGCATGGTTTCTCCGCGGCCTCGACACGAAACTGAGCCAGTCTAGCATCGGGTTAGAAGCCGGGCAAGCAATCGGGGGTTGGCTGTCTTGCATTGAGTAACGGGTGCTCGCTAAGATGGATGGCTGTGGTTAAACCGGCTAAGAAAACGGAGCGGAGCGATGAGGAGATCGTGGCGCAGAACCGCGCGGCCTCCTATAACTATCACCTGCTGGAGAAGTTCGAAGCCGGGATGGTGCTCCATGGCACGGAAGTGAAGGCTCTGCGCGAAGGAAAGGCGAACATCCGGGACGCCTACGTCGAGGTCAAACCCAATGCCGCCTGGCTCATGAACGCGCATATTGCGCAATACTTGCCCGGCGGCCCCTGGAATCATGAACCGCTCGGCGCCCGAAAGCTCTTGCTACACAAGAATGAGCTTCACAAGCTGGCCGGGCGCACGCAGATCAAAGGCTTGACCGTCATCCCCCTGCGCATCTATTTCCGCAACGGCATCGCCAAGTGCCAGATCGCGCTGGCGAAAGGCAAGAAGGAGTACGACCGCCGTCAGGATGTCCGCGAAAAGGAAGCGCGCCGGGAGGTGGACGACGCGATGTATCGTTCCCGGAGGCGATAGGAGAGACATGCAGATCACACTGGATGCCCGGCCGTTCGCAGAGATCGAAGCCGACGCGCTCGTGAGCTATGTTTTTGAAGAAGACGATCCTGTGCAAGGGCGAATCGCGAATCTCGACCAACTGGCGGGCGGCTTGCTCCGCAAGCTCGCGCGAAGCGGCGAGCTGACCGGCAAGACGCTGGAGATGACGCTGGTCCATGCGCCGGCGGGATTGCGCGCGCAGCGGTTGCTCCTCGTCGGTGCGGGAAAGCGCGAGCTGGCCGGGGGCGCGCAGCTTCGCAAGCTCGCCGGAGCGGCGCTGCGGTATTTGAAATCGCGCTCGGTGAAGCAGCTTGCGTTTCTCGCGCGCGAAGGCGATGCCAGTGAAGAAACCGCGCAGGCCGTGACCGAAGGGCTGCTCTTCGCCAATTTTTAATCGGACAAATACAAAACCGAAAAAAAGAACGGCAAAGACGTGGACGCAGTTTTTCTGGCCGGCTGGGAAGGGAACGAGCGCTCGGCGGGAGAACGCGGCCTCGAACGCGGACGGATTATCGCGGAAGCGCAGAATTTTGCGCGCGACCTTGCTAACGAACCCTCGAACCGATTGACGCCACGGATGCTGGCGGATCGCGCTGCGGCGATGGCCAAAGAAGCGGGGCTTGGCTGCGACATTCTCGATGAGAAACGCATCGCGGACTTGAAGATGGGCGCGCTGCTCAGCGTAGCGCAGGGCAGCATCGAACCGCCACGCGTAATGGTGTTGACGTACACGCCGCCGCTCGCCAAGCCCGGCGCGCCGGTGATTGGGCTTGTCGGCAAAGCGGTCACTTTCGATACCGGCGGAATTTCGATTAAGCCCGCGGACGGCATGGAAAAAATGAAGTACGACATGGCCGGCGGGGCCACGATGCTCGGCGTGATGCGCGCGATCGCCGCGCTGAAACCCGCGGTGAAAGTCATCGCCATCGTGCCGTCAACGGAAAATATGCCCGGCGGCCGCGCACAAAAACCCGGCGACGTGCAGGTAGCCATGTCCGGAAAAACGATCGAGGTGCTTAACACCGACGCCGAAGGCCGTCTGATTCTCGCGGACGGCATCACGTATGCGAAGCAGCTCGGCTGTACGCACCTGATTGATACCGCGACGCTCACCGGAGCGATCGTCGTGGCGCTTGCGGGCATAAACACCGGCGTCTTTGGCTCGGACCAGGCGTTCACGGACAAGCTGCTGGCCAGCGCGAAAGTGTGCGGCGAGAAAATGTGGCAGATGCCCGTGGATGAGGAGTATCGCGAGTTCATCAAGGGCAGCGTCGCGGACATCCAGAACATCAGCAGCGGAAAGGGCGGCGGCGCGATTACCGGGGCGATGTTCCTGAAGGAATTCTCCGGCGACACGCCGTGGATCCACCTCGACATTGCCGGAACGGCGTGGCTCGACGACGCGAAGCCGTGGGCGGCGAAGGGGGCCACTGCCATGGCCCTGCGAACCCTCGTTCATTTGATTCTTTCGTTGTAATGCAACTTCTTAAAGAAGATCGGCGGGCGCAGCATCCTTCGACTTCGCTCAGGACAGGCGCAGCGCCACTACATCTTTTCTGGCGCCTCGATCCCGAGCAGCGACAACGCGCGGACGAGCTGCGATTCCACCAACTCCGTCAGGCGGAGCAGAAACGCGCGCTTCTGCGCGTCCGCTTCGGTGAGGATGTGATGCTTGTGGTAGAAGTAGTTGAAGTACTGCGCGAGCTGGAAGGCGTGTTTTGCGACGAAGGCGGGCTCCTGCGCGCCGATCGCCGCATCCACCGCGGAATCGAGAGAGCCGCTGGCGAGGAGCAATTCCCAGAAGCCCTGGCCGTCCGCTCCTGAAAAAATCTGCGAGAGAAAAGCATCGGTCAGTTCTGCGTTTGCGGGCGCCGCCTCCGCGCCTTTGCGGCGGATGCCGCGAATGCGAACCACCGCGTATTGGCAATACGGGCCGGTTTCTCCCTCGAAGCTGAGCGCGTCCTTAAAATCAAAAGCGATGATGGCGTTGCGCGTGAACTTCAGAAGGAAAAATCGCAGCGCGCTGACGGCAATCGCGTGTGCGGTTTGCTGTTGTTCCGCCGCGGACATTTCGGGATGACGCTCGCGGACTTCGGCAAGCGTAGCGGCTTCGAGCCGGTCGAGGAGGTCATCGGCCTTCACGCCAAAACCTTTGCGGCCGCTCACTTCGACATACGGCTTTTTCGATTCTTCCGGCGAAAGCTCATAGCCCATTTCAGCGGCGCAGCGCGGCGTAAGCGCGACAATCTCGTAGGAGAGATGAATCGAATTTTCCGCCTGCACTTTGTGTCCGAGCGCCGCGAGACCCGCCGCGACCACCTCCTGCAAGTAGGACTGCCGCGTATCAATTACGTTGTAGACGCGTGAAGCGGCTTCGCTGAAATGGGGCGCGGAGGGATCGCTCTTTCCGCTCGTCGTGAACCACACGGTTTGACCTTGAGGCGCGTTGGACCATTTCGCGTACTGAAAATCCTTCCCCAGCAGCCCAAACTTCCACAGTTGATAGGCAATATCTTTCCCGACGTAGGTGACGGTCCCGTTGGAACGAACGATGATTTTCGCCTGCGTTTCCTCTTCTTCGGCGTTTTCTGCGGCCGCTCCCTCTCCCTGTTTCCACGGCATGATCCAGCAGCCCGCCATCTTTCCGCTCGCCGCCAGTTGGATCGCGCCCGACTCTCTTAACTTTGCAAACGCCGCGTCCCAGAAATGCAGGTGCAGGATTTCACTTTCCCGCGCCAGCAGCTCGTAGGAAATTCCCAGCCGCGCCATCGTTCGCAGGTGCAATCCAACAATCGCGTCCCCAATCACCTGCCCGACTTCGGCTTCTTCGCCGCGGCCCTCTTCAATGGCCTTCAGTGTCTCGCCGCGCAGCTTTGCCGCGCGCTCCTTGTCCTCCTCGAAAAAATGCGTCGCCTTCGCATACAAATCCCAGCAGTAGTGATCGAACTTCGGCTCCATCGCGAGCATCTTTACGCCCACCGGCGTGCGACGCTCCATGTGGAGAAATCCGATCACCACGTCCGCCACTTGCACGCCGGTGTTGTCAATATAGTTTTGGATCTGCACGCGATTTCCGGCGTGCTTCAGGATTCGCGCGAACGTGTCTCCCAGGACGGCGTTGCGCACGTGGCCGATGTGAGCCGCCTTGTTGGGATTGATGCTGGTGTGCTCGACGATGATCTTTCCCGGCTTCTCTGGTGGACCGCTTGCCGCAGTTTCGGCAAAGGCATCGCGCCAGAATGCCACGCGATCAAAAAACGCGTTGAGGTAGCCCGCGCCGGCGACGTCAAGGCGGGCGATTCCCGCGACCGCTCCCAGATTCGACGCGATTTCCTGCGCGATCTGCCGTGGCGCGCGCTTCAGCCGCTTGGCCAGCTCGAAGCAAACGGGGGACGCGAGCTCGCCGAGGTCGATCTTCGGCGGTTTCGCGAGGACAATCGCGAGTTTCTCCCCGTAGTTCTGTTCGATATGCTGCGCAAGTGCATGGCGCAGTAGATTCGAAAGTATCTGGTACACAGGGCCTCAGATCCTGAAAATGCAGGGCGAATAGTCCGCCAGTATAGGAGACTCGCCGGAAACGGTCAAAGACGCATGGGCCCTTGTTTCGTGGTCATTTGACACCCCTTGCCTGCGCCGATAGTATCGAAACACATCCGGCGGAGAAAACTTCCGGCTGTGAACGCCCACGGGCGGCGTGTATCCCCATGAAATTAGTCTACCTTGATTGTTTTTCCGGAATTAGCGGCGACATGATTCTCGGCGCGCTTGTGGACGCGGGCTGCGACATCGCGCATCTCCGCGACGCGCTCGGCGGGTTGAATGTGCCGGGATGGGAGATTACTTCCGAAAAAGTCTGGAAGAACGGTATGGCAGCGACGTTCGTCCGCGTGAAGACCGAAGACCAGCAGACGCATCGTTCGCTCGGCGCGATTCTGGAGATTCTGGAGAAGTCGAACCTGGCGTCAGCGGTGCGCAATCGTGCCGCGGCCATTTTCCGAAAACTGGGTGAGGCGGAGGCGAAGGTTCACGACGTGCCAGTCGAGAAAATCCACTTCCACGAGGTCGGCGCGGTGGACGCGATTGTGGATATCGCCGGTGCGTGCATCGGATTTGACGCGCTGGGGATCGAGCGCTTTGCGTGCTCGCCGCTGAATGTCGGTGGCGGAACCGTCAAGACCGCGCACGGTCTGCTCCCCGTGCCCGCGCCGGCGACGGCGGAGCTGCTGCGCGGGAAGCCGACGTATGCGACGGGGGTCGAGCGTGAGCTGGTCACGCCCACCGGAGCGGCCATCGTTGCGACGCTGTGCACGGAATTCGGCGCGCAGCCAAAGATGAATGTTTCGGTCATCGGCTACGGCGCGGGAAGCGCCGATTTGCCGGGCCAGCCGAATGTGGTGCGGCTGCTGATCGGCGAGAGTCTCGATGCTAGCAAGAGCGCCGGCGCGGTGGAAGAGGTCGCGGTGATCGAAGCGAACCTCGACGACATGAATCCGCAGATCTACGGATATTTTCTGGAAAGAGCATTGGCCGCCGGTGCGCTGGATGTTTATACCACGCCGGTACAGATGAAAAAAAATCGCCCCGGAACGCTGCTGACCGTGCTGTGCCGGCCGGAGAACGCGGATGCGCTGACCCGGCTGATTTTTGCGGAGACGACGACGTTTGGCGCGCGGACGTATCGCGCGGAGCGGCGCGTGCTGCCGCGAGAATGGGTCCGCGTGCACACGGATTTTGGCGACGTGCGCGTGAAGGTTTCGCGGGAGAACGGACGAATCTTGCATGTCGCGCCGGAGTACGAAGATTGCCGCAAGTTGGCGGTGGAGCGCGATGTGCCGCTGCAGCGGGTGATCGCGGAGGCGCTGCGCGCTTACGAGGCAGGCGGAAAGACGGGCCGAGGATGACCGCGAACAAGCCAAAATTCTATCTGACCACGCCGATCTATTACACGAACGGCCTGCCGCACATCGGGCACACGTATTCGACGATCGTGTGCGACACGATCCGGCGCTACAAGCGCATGCGCGGCTACGACGTCATCCTCACGACCGGCACGGATGAGCACGGCGTCAACGTGGAGCGCTCGGCGAAAAAGGCCGGCGTCACCGAAGTGGAGTTTGTCGCCAAGCTGGCCGCGGAGTGGCGCCGCATTTGGGATGATTTTGGGATTCAGGGCGACGAGTTCGTTCGCACGACGGACGTGAAGCACGCGCAGACCGTGCAGTGGCTGTTTCGCCTGTGCCGCGAAAACGGCTTCGTTTACAAGGGGAACTACACGGGACAGTACTGCGTCTTCGACAACGCTTACGTCAATGATGCAAAGCCGGGCGATCCATGCCCCGATTGCGGACGGCCCACGGAGACGGTGACCGAGGAGAATTATTTCTTCAAGCTTTCCGCGTTTCAGAGACCGCTGCTCGATTACTACGCCAAGAATCCGACTTTCATCCAGCCGGAGACGCGGCGCAACGAGGTGCTGAGTTTCGTCGAAGGCGGCCTGAAGGACCTGAGTATCACGCGGACGTCCACGCGATGGGGCATTCCCGTGCCCGGCGAGGAGCCGCACGTCTTCTACGTCTGGTTCGATGCGCTGACGGCGTATCTGAGCGCCGTGGGCGGGCCGGACCACGAGCGGATCGGGTTCTGGCCCGCCGACGTGCATCTGGTGGGGAAGGAGATTATCCGTTTCCACGCCGTGTACTGGCCGGCGTTCCTGATGGCCGCGGGGCTGCCGCTGCCGAAGCAGATCTGGGCGCACGGCTGGCTGCTGATGGACAGCAGCAAGATGAGCAAGTCGCGCGGCAACGTAGTCCGTCCGCGCCCGATCGTGAACGTCCTGGGCATGGACGCGCTGCGCTATTTTCTCCTGCGCGAGATCGTTTTTGGGCAGGACGGGAATTTCAGCTATGACGCTCTGATCCAGCGTTACAACAGCGACCTGGCGAATGGGCTAGGGAATCTTGCCAGCCGCACGGTCACGATGATTGAGAAATATTTTGAAGGCAAGATTCCGGCTCCATCCGCGCAAGGCGTCGGTCCAGACGAAACGCCGCTGAAGACGGCAACGATGACTGCGCTCAGGGAAGTGCCCACTCTTTACGATCAATTTGCATTTTCACGAGCGCTCGAGCAGGTGTGGGCCGTCGTGGCCGAAGTGGACCGATACCTGACGCTGAAAAAGCCCTGGGCCGCAGCCGAGGACGCCGCACAAAAGGAACAGGTCGCCAACACGCTGGCTACTGCGGCAGCGGCGCTGCGCATCGTCGCGGTGCTGGCGCATCCGGTTCTGCCGGGCGCCACGCAAAAGATCTGGGCGCAGATCGGGCAGCAGATTCCGCTCGCAACCCTGCGCATGGATGAGATCGCCTGGAGCTACATCAAGCCGGGCACGCCAATTGGCAAAGCAGAAGCCATTTTCCCGCGAGTGGAAAAGACCGAAGCCATAGAAAGGATCGAAGCAATGGAGAAGGAACCGCAGAGTCCGGCACCAGAAGCGGCAAGCGCACCGGCGGGTGGATCGGCCGCTGCGCCCACAGCGGCACCGGCAGCCAACGGCAAGATCGCGATCGAAGATTTTACCAAGGTCGAGATGCGCGTCGGCCAAGTGAAAACGGCGGAGCGCGTCCAGGGCGCGGACAGGCTGCTGAAGCTCACCGTGGACATCGGCAGCGAAGTGCGGCAGATCGTCGCGGGAATCGCGCAACACTACGAGCCGGACGCGCTGATCGGGCGCAAGGTCGTGGTCGTGGTGAATCTTCTGCCGCGCAAGCTGCGCGGCGTGGAATCTAACGGCATGATCGTTGCCGCATCGGTCGGTCCGGAAGGTCGTCCCGTCCTCGCGGGCTTCCATGAAGAAGTCGAGGTGGGGGCACGGTTGAAATGACGCGGTGTTTGCGTCATCTGACATGGAACTGATCGATTCCCACGCGCATATTGATTTTCCGCAGTTTGACGAGGATCGCGAAGAGATGCTTGCGCGAGCGCAGGCGGCGGGGATCACAACGTTGCTCGCGATCGGCACGGGGCCCGGCCCGGAGAAACTCGATGCGGCGATGCCTTACGCCGAGCAGCACGATTGGATTTACACGAGCGTTGGCGTTCACCCGCACGAAGCGAAGGAAGTCACCCAGGAGCATCTCGACCGGCTGGCCGCGCTGGCGAAATATCCGAAAGTCATCGCGTGGGGCGAGATCGGCCTCGATTATCACTACGACTTTTCTCCGCACGAAGTGCAGCAGCGTGTATTTCGCGATCAACTCGCTCTGGCGCGCCAAGCGAAGCTGCCGATCGTGATTCACTGCCGCGAGGCGTGGCCGGATTGCCTGGCGATCCTTGAGGAAGACTGGCGCGCATCCGGACTCGGCGGAATTCTACATTGCTTCAGCGGAACGCTCGAGGAAGCGAGGCGCGGCCTGGAGATGGGCTTCCTCATTTCATTCGCGGGGAACATGACCTACCCGAAAGCGCAGAATCTTCGCGACATTGCCGCCGCGCTGCCGCTGGACCGCCTGCTCATCGAAACGGATTCGCCGTATCTCGCGCCGCAGCCGAAGCGCGGGAAGCGCAACGAGCCGGCCTACGTGGCGGAAGTGGCGCGCACGCTCGCGAGTGTGAGAGACTTGCCGGCGGAAGACGTGGGCCGGGCGACAGCGGAGAATTTCAGGAAATTCTTTCATTTAGCCAGCCATTAACGGGAAATTTGTACTGCGGACGGGAATCAGGAGGCGGCCATCGCGCTGCTGACAGCCAAAGAGATTTTTGAACTCGTCCGCGACGACCTCGCTCAGGTGGAGCAGGAACTCGCGCGAGAGAGCTCCGCAGCGTTTGAGCCCGTTTCCGAAATCACTGGATACTTGCTGGGGGGCGGAGGGAAGCGGCTTCGCCCCGCGCTGATGCTGCTTTCCGCCGGGCACGCGGGATATCGCGGCCGCGGAGCGATCCGCCTTGCGGCGGTCGTCGAGCTGATCCACACGGCTACGCTCATCCACGATGATGTGATCGACAGCGCGGACACGCGCCGCGGCCGGCCCTCGGCGAATTCGCGCTGGGGAAATCATCGCAGCGTGCTGGCGGGCGACTGGCTCTACATGCAGGCGTTTCAAATGGCGCTCGGCGAGCGCAATTTTCGCATCCTGGATATTTTGATTGACCTCACGCAGAAAATGGTCGAAGGCGAGCTGATCCAGCTTGCGAAGATCGGCCGCCTGGACGTCAACGAGCGCGACGCGCTTGAGCTGGCGACGTACAAGACGGCGTGCCTCTTCAGCGGCTGCACGCGGCTGGGCGCGGTGCTCGGCGGGCTTAGCGAGGCGGAAGAACAATCCTTCGCGGAATACGGCCGCTGCGCCGGGCTGGCGTTTCAGCTTGTGGACGACCTTCTCGATTTCACGGCTTCGGCGGAACAGCTTGGGAAACCCGTCTTAAGCGACCTCAAAGAAGGCAAAGTCACGCTGCCGCTGATTTACGCGATGGAGAACGGGAACTCCGCAGCGCGCGAGCTGGTGCAGTGCGTTTTGACGGAGAAAGAATTCCAGAGCGTGCGGCCGGAAACGATTGTGGCTCTGGTGCGGGATTCCGG
>JBGOWC010000294.1:0-3336 GCA_041478415.1 Terriglobia bacterium | reverse complement strand
TCCCTCGGTGAACATTTTCTCAAGCCGCTCGAAATTCTGGCTGACCAGTTCCTGCACGCCTATGAAACCGGCGCGGATGGCGATGTTTTCGGCGAAGTTCAGGGCGAGCGCCGTCTTTCCCTGCGAGGGCCGCGCCGCGAGAATCAACAGCTCGGAAGGCTGCAGGCCGCTGGTCAGTTTGTCCAGCTCGCCGTAGCCCGTCGAAACGCCGGTGATGCTCTTGCCTTCGCGAAAGATTTTTTCCAGGCGCTCGATGTTCTGCTGCACGACCTCACGCATGGGAATGAGACCCGCACGGATGCGATCGTCGGCGAGGGCAAAGATCGAAGACTCCGCGTTGTCCAGGAGAGTATCCGCGCCATCTTCCCCTTCGAACGCCCGTTCCTGAATTCCATGCGTGGTATGGATAAGATTCCGCAGCAGCGCCTTTTCCTTGACGATGCGGGCGTAGTGCTCGATGTTGGCAACCCTCGGCAAGCCGTCCACGAGCGAGGCGAGGTACGCGGCGCCGCCGGAGGCTTCGAGTTCGCCGCGGCGATGCAGCTCATCCGACAGCGTAACGAGGTCAATCGCTTGCTGGCTCTCGCCGAGGTCCACCATCCGCTGGAAAACGCGGCGGTGCTGCTCGAGAAAGAAATCCTCGGTGCGGACGTTTTCGATGGCGGTGTTGAGCGCGTGGTTATCCAGGAGAATCGCGCCGAGGACGCTGCGTTCGGCCTCGAGATTCTGCGGCAGGGGGCGTTCGAGAGTCGAGTCGTGGGCCATGGCTATTTCGCTTTTCCTTCGCTACAAGTAACATATCGTCCGCCAGAGGGCAAGCAAGAAGAAATCCGAACAACGCATGCTTGCGGCCCGAAAATCCCCAGCGGAAATGAAAAGCGGATTGTGGGGGCAAACCTCGCGCGGGTCAATCGGACCTGCATGTGAATATCGCAGGGGACGGTGAAAATCTCCCGAGCAAAAGAAAACGCCGTCGCTCACAAGGGATTGAGCAACGGCGCAAGAATCCCGGAAAATGTGCCGGGCGTGAAACTACGCTTCTTTGCTGACGACGACTTTCACCGAGGCAGTGACGTCGCGAAAAACCTTGATCGTGACGGGATATTCGCCGAGGACTTTGACCGGCTCGCCGAGCTGGATCTGGCGCTTGTCGATCTGAAAGCCCTGCTTGGCGAGGGCATCGGCGATGTCCGTCGAAGTGACGGAACCGAAGAGCTGATCGTTTTCACCGGTCTTGCGAGTGAAGGACACCGAGACGCCGTTGAGCAGTTCGGCCTGCTTTTCGGCGGCGGCGAGCTCGGTGGCGGTTTTCTTCGCCAGGGCCCCGCGAATGCGCTCGAGCCGCTTGACGTTTCCCGCGTTCGCTTCAATGGCGAGCTTGCGCGGGAGAAGGAAATTGCGCGCGTAGCCGGACTTCACGTCCACCACGTCGCCGCGGGCGCCCAGCTTTTCGACATCTTCTTGAAGAATGATCTGCATGAACTCTTCCTCCGGTCCTATTGGCCTTCCGGGCCCTGCGGCGTTTGCGGAGCCGGTTGAGCGGCTTGATCGGTCACTTCCACACGAGGCTCCGTTCGAGTTTCCGGCCGAGCCTCGGAACGCCCTTCCGGGCGACCCTCTGAACGCGCATCGGGGCGGCCGCCGCCGCGGTGGTGGTGCGAACCTCCCGCGGCAGGGCCGGCAAACGGCATAAGCGCGATATTGCGGGCGCGCTTGAGGGCCACGCCGAGCCAGCGCTGATGGCGCGAGCAAACGCCGGTCATGCGCCGCGGAAGGATCTTGCCGCGCTCCTGAACGAATTGAGCGAGGATGTCCGCCTTCTTGTAATCGATAAAGTCCATCTTCTCGACGCAGAATTTGCAAACTTTCTTCTTTCGAAAATACTGGCGCTTGCCGCGGCGCGGACCTCCCGGCCCGCCACCCGGACCGCCTTCACGGCGCGGACCACTGGGACCGCCTTCACGGCGCGGACCTCCGCCCCCGGGCTGCGCTTGTTTCGGTTCGTCTGCCATGCCGTCCTGCCTTTCTCCGTTTGGAAAATTCGTTTGCCGCGGGCCTAGCTGGCCGCTGCGGTCTGTTCGGGCGCCGGTGTACGGCGCGGCCGGCGCGCGGCGCGCTTCTCCCGGCGCTGCGTCAGCTTCTGCTGGCGCTTGATGTCTTCATCCAGACGTGTGGTCATGTACTTGATGACGGCGTCGTGCACGCGGAGGCGCCGCTCGAGCTCGGCGTTGAGCTCGCCGTGATTGGTCCTGATCTGCAGATAGACGTAGTACCCCTCGCGGTGCTTGGCGACGCGATACGCCAGCTTGCGCGTGCCCCACTGCTCGTTCTTCTCGATCTTGCCGCCCTTCTCTTCGCAGGCGTGCTCGAGAGTGGTGATGATTTTCTTGATCTCCTCTTCCGGCGTTGCGGGCCGGCAGATGAAGATCAGGTCGTACAGTCGTTCTTCCATGAGTTCCTCGATTTCCCTCTCGCACCGTCGATTCGCGGCGAAGTGAAATACCTCGCTCCGCTCGGAACGGCAGGCACAAAAAATTCCGCTTACTCCGATTCCTTGTCCGGCGCTTCCGCCTCCGGCACGTTTCTCCGGTTGAAGCGATTCATCGCCGCAGCCACTCCCTCGGCCAAGATCAACTCAACCGCATCCGCCGCTTCGCCGATCATTGTGGCCGCCTCATCGAGCTGCGCCTTCTTCATCGGCCGCAGCACGTACGCCGCGAGATCCCCGACGGGATGATCCGGCTGGATGCCGAGCCGGACTCTCGCGAACCCCGCATCCTGCAACATCCCGATGACGGACTTCGCGCCGTTGTGACTCCCGGCGCTCCCTCCCTCTCGGATACGGATCGTCCCCCAGGGCAGATCCACTTCGTCCCAGAGCAGGATCAGATCGCTCGTCTCCAGCTCATACTTCGCGAGCAGCTCGCGCACGGAGATGCCGCTCAGATTCATCATCGTCTGCGGCTTAGCGAGAACGACTTCTTCGTTCGCGAGCCGCCCGCGGCCAACGAGCGCCTTGCCCTCGGGCCGCTCCACGCGAATGCCGCCGCGATTGGCCAGCTCGTCCACGGCGAGAAAGCCGAGGTTATGCGGCGTCCAGAGATAATCCGGGCCGGGATTGCCGAGCCCCACGATAAGCCGCATGGGTCCTCACCCAATCGCCCGCCCGCCGCGGGCCGCCTCGCCGCGTTACTTTTTCTTCTCGCCCTTCTCGCTCTTCTCGCCCTTTTCGGTTTTGGCTTCGGGCTCGGCTCCTTCTTCGCCCTCGACTTCCTTCTTGCCCTTCTTGATGACTTCGGGCTCGGCCGGTACCGCCGCTGCCTCGGCCGCCACCAC
>JBGOWC010000341.1:0-2872 GCA_041478415.1 Terriglobia bacterium | reverse complement strand
TTGCCGTCCGAATGCGCGATGGGAATTTTCAGGATCTGCCCCTGCGTCGCCGCGTTCGTGAACGGAGTGTTCGTCTCTTCTACGCGGATGTGAACGTGGCGGCAGATGAAGCGCAGCCCGGCGTTGCGCATCATCGCGCCCGGGAGCAGACCCGCTTCGCAAAGAATTTGAAAACCGTTGCAGATCCCAAGGACAAGCCCGCCGCTCTTCGCGAATTTCTCGACCGACTTCATCACCGGCGAGAAGCGCGCGATGGCTCCCGTGCGCAGGTAATCGCCGTAGGAAAATCCGCCAGGCAAAATAACCGCGTCACACTTCGCCAAATCTTCCGATTGGTGCCAGATGAATTCGACGGGCTGCTTCAGTACGCTGCCGATGGCATGGAAGGCGTCGTGGTCGCAATTGGACCCGGGGAAGACAACGACTCCAAATTTCATCTTGTGGAGGCTCCCTGTTTCATTCGGGGAACCATTATTTTACCACATCGGCGCGGTTGGCCGCTTACCGCTTCGGCATCGGACTATCCGGCGCGGGCGGGCTCGGCTTCGCGGCTTGCAGGACGCCGTCAAGCCCAAGGACATTCACGAGGCTTGCGTTCGACGGCACGATATATTTCGTATTTTGCGCCAGCGTATGGTTGAGCACTTCGAGCCGCCGCATCGTCTCCGCGCGCTCTTTGAAATACGTTTCCGCCGCATTCGAAACGAGCCGCACCGCTTCCGCCTCCGCATTCGCGCGGGTGATGCGCGCCTGCGCGTCGCCTTCGGCCTTCAAGATCTCCGACTGCTTGGTGCCTTCGGCATGAAGAATTTGGCTCTGCTTGACGCCTTCGGCCTCGAGGATCGCGGCGCGCTTGTCCCGCTCGGCCTTCATCTGCCGGGACATCGCTTCGGTGATGTCCCGCGGCGGCTCGATCTTCTGGACCTCGACGCGCGTCACCTTCACGCCCCAGGTGTTCGTCGCCTCATCAAGCACTTCGCGCAGGTTGGTGTTGATCATGTCGCGCGCGACGAGGATCTCATCGAGCGTGCGGTCGCCGATCAGGTTGCGCAGATTCGTCTGCGCAAGCGTCGTGCAGGCGTAGTCGAAATTCTGCACCTCGAACTGCGACTTCACCGGGTCAATCACCTTGTAGTAGACGACTGCATCCACTTCGACGGTCACGTTGTCTTTCGTGATGGGCCTCTGCGGAGGAACGTTGATGACGCGCTCGCGCATGTCCACGCGAATCAAATCGTCCACAAACGGCATCAGGATGGTCAGCCCCGATGAGGCCATCGCGTGGTATTTCCCGAGCCGCATCACCAAACCCTTTTCGTACTGCCTCACGATCCGCGCCGATCGCACGAGCGCTACCAGGCCGAAGATCGCTACCGCCACGAAGAACGCGGTCATTAGTAAGCTGAGAGCATTCGGATCCATCTGACTTCACCTCACCTTCAGCGTCACACCTTCCACCGATTCCACTTTCACGACCGCGCCGATGTCCCGCGCCGCGTCGTCCACGCGCGCCAGCTCCGCGCGCCACACTTCATCGCCAAGTTTCACCATTCCCGCCTCACGCGGCGCGACCTTCTTCGTCACGACACCTGTCTTGCCCACCACCGCGTCTACATTCGTCACGTGCTCGCTCACTTGCAGCTTGTGCTTGAGCCAGCTCCGGAAAAATGCAAAGTAGACGAGGGCCAGCGCGCCCGCCGATAGCAGTCCGACATTTTCGGAGTGAAAGAACAGACCGACGGCACCGCCCGTGGCCAGCGAGCCGCCGAGCAGCGCAAGGTCAAAACCGGTCAGCGCGCCGAGCGCCAGCTCGACGATCACGCAAACGATGCCGCCGATGACGAGCAGCCAGTTCACCCAGTTGCCCACGGGCACACCTCTCTCTTGTTACGTGCGAGTACCGCGGAAGATATCACCGCTGTTTCGGCCATTCAATAAATACAGCGGGAAGAGCCGGTTACCGGCGACGGGAACGCTTACGAGATGTACGGCGTGATTTCGTCTTGCGACGTGGATGGGATTTTGCTCGCGAGCGCGATTTCGCCGGCTTCTCGGCCGCGGCCAGTTCGCGGCGTTTCTTCGCGGCCCAGCCGGGCTTCGTCGTCTGACGCCCGCGACCGAGGGCCAGCGCATCCGCCGGCACATTTTCCGTGATCGTCGAGCCCGCGCCGATGTACGCGCCGTCGCCTATGCGCAGCGGAGCGACCAGCGTTGTGTCGCTGCCAACGAACGCACGGTTGCCGATGTTGGTCGGATATTTGTGAAATCCGTCATAGTTGCAGGTGATCGTCCCCGCGCCAATGTTTGCTTTCGCGCCGATCCTCGTGTCGCCGAGGTAGCTGAGATGCATCGCCTTGGTGCCTTCGCCGATGACGCTCTTCTTCAGCTCGACGAAATTGCCGATGCGCGCGCCAGCTTTCAAATGATTCCCCGGGCGCAGCCGTGCAAACGGCCCGATGATCACGCCGTCGTCCAGCCGGCTCTCCGCCACCACACAATGTGGCTGTACGGTCACTTCGTCGCCAAGCATCGCGTCCGCCAGCACGCTGCCGGTGCGAATGGTGCAGCGCGCGCCGATCTTTGTTTTCCCAAGTAGTTGTACGCACGGTTCGATGACGGTGTCCTCGCCCGCTTGCACGTCGGGATCAATCAGCACGGTTTCCGGCAACTCGATCGTCACGCCCGCGTTCATCAGCGCGGCTCGCTTCCGTTCGCGCAAGATGCGATCCACTTCGGAAAGGTCCGCGCGCGTATTGCAACCGAGCGCTTCGTGCGCGTCCGCAGCGATCTGCGCCAAGACGGTCTCTCCGCGCGCGGCCAGGGCGCCGATCGCGTCGGTCAAATACAGCTCACGGTGCGCATTGTTCGGTTT
>JBGOWC010000336.1:0-3006 GCA_041478415.1 Terriglobia bacterium | reverse complement strand
CTCCCGCGCCGTACAAGCTCGTGGACAACCCGGAGTGCTTGCTGGATAAGGCGGACCTCGTGTTTGTGGATCCGGTGGGCACGGGATTCAGCCGCGCGGCGGGCAAGGCGCAGGACAAAGATTTCTGGGGCGTGGACCAGGACGTAAAGTCGCTGGCGCAATTCATCACCACGTACATCAGCCGGAACAACCGCTGGAATTCGCCGAAGTTTCTGATTGGAGAAAGCTACGGGACGTTTCGGTCGGCGGCGCTTTCGGCGTACTTGCAGGACCACGACAGCGTGTACCTGAACGGGATCGTGATGGTTTCCACGGTGCTGAACCTGGGGACCATTTCGTTCCCTCCGGGCGAAGACATGCCGTACATCTTCTACCTGCCGAGCTACGCGGCCACGGCGTGGTATCACAAGGTGCTGAAAGACCGGCCGGACAATCTGAACGCGTTTCTCGATGAAGCGCGCAAGTTTGCGCAAACGGAATACGCGGATGCGCTCATCAAGGGCGGAAAACTGGGCCCCGCGGAAAAAGCCGAGGTGGCAAAGAAAATCGCGCGGTTCACCGGGCTCGGTGAAGACTACGTGAGCAAGGCCAATCTGCGCGTGAACCTCCCTCAATACATGAAGGAGCTGCAGCGGAGCCGCGGCCTCACGACCGGCCGCCTGGATGCGCGGTTCTCCGGGCCGAGCTACGACATGCTCGGTGAATTCGCGGAGTACGATCCGCAGGAGACGGCCATCAGCGGTGCGTTTGTGGCCGCATTCAACAGCTACGTCCGCGAAGAGCTGAAATTCGGCCAGGACAAAGCGTACAAGCCTGCCGCGGACTTCGGCGGAAACCAATGGGACTGGAAGCACCAGGCCGGCCAAAACTTCGGATTCCCCGGCGCGCCGAATGTCGAGGGCGATCTGGTCCAGGCGATGATTGCGAATCCGCGCCTGCAGGTCGAGGTCGAGAATGGCATTTACGATCTGGCCACTCCGTTCTTCGCCACCGAGCACACCATGGATCATCTGGGGCTTTCGGAAAAGCTGCGCAACAACATCCACATGCAGTATTACGACGCGGGGCACATGATGTACATCCGCGAAGAGGATCTGGCCAAGCTCAAGAAAAACGTCGCCAGCTTCATCGAGAGCGCGTCGAAACCTTAGCCACAACTTTCCAAATGCCCCGATTCGTTGTGACGAGGGAATGCGGGCCGCGGCGAGCTGCTGCGGCCCTCGCTTTTCTATCGAGGACATGGGCGCCCGTTGCGGGACGCCGTGAACCATCTCGGCACAGTCCGGATGGAACGTCACAAGCCGTCACCACAGATTTACGTACACTGGTGATATCTCTCCAGGCTGGGCCCGGCGCCCATCTGGGGTGTGGCTACAAGTTACTGCGACATCGCTCACACTTGTCGCGGAGGAGATCATGGGCGCGCCACCGGTAACAACCCCACCGCAAACTGCAATCCCCACGGCCCAGCTCATCGGCGCCATGCTGAAGGCTCGCGAACACGTGAGCGACTTGATCTTTTCGCCGGGTCGCGCGCCGCAGGTGGAATCGAGCGGCCAGCTCGTCGAGTTGAAGTATCGCGGGCTGGAATGCCTGACGGCGCAGCAGACAAACCAGATCGCTCGCGACCTCATCGGCTCAAATGATCACCCCGCGCGAAAGCTGGAGCAGGAGGGAGCGGCGGATCTTTCCTACGCGGTTCCGGGAGTGGCGCGGTTTCGGGTCAACATTTTCCGCCAGCGCGGGAGTTGCGCCATCGTGATGCGCGTCATCCCGGACATCATTCCCAGCTTTGAGGAACTCCGGCTGCCACCAAACCTGGCGGAAATCGTGGAGCTGCGCAACGGCATCGCGCTTGTGACCGGCCCGACGGGTTCCGGCAAGTCGTCCACTCTCGCCGCCATCTTGGACCTGATGAATCAGCAGCGCGCTATTCATATTTTGACGATTGAAGACCCCATCGAGTTTCTGCACAAGCACAAGAAGGCGACGGTGCACCAGCGCGAACTTCATAGCGACACGCCGACGTTTGCGCTGGCGCTCCGCGCCGCTCTCCGCCAGGCGCCCAAAGTGATCCTCGTCGGCGAGATGCGCGACCGCGAAACGATTGAAATCGCCCTCGAAGCCGCCGAGACGGGCCACCTGGTTCTTTCCACACTGCACACGACCGACGCGGCAAAGACGGTCGAGCGCATCGTCGGCTCTTTCCCCATCAGCGATCAGCTCGCCATCCGCACGCGTTTTGCAAAATCGTTCCGCTACATCATTTCGCAGCGATTGTTGCCGCGGCTGGATGGAAACGGCCGCGTCGCGGTCCTGGAAATTCTCAAGTCCACCATGCGCACACGCGAGTACGTCGAAAAGGGCGAGAGCGAAGGCAAATCGCTGCTCGACGCCATGCGCGATGGAACCACCGAGGGCATGCAATTTTTTGACGGCGAGATCGAGAAGCTGATCCGCGCCGGGACGATAGATTTCGAAACGGGGATCGGTTACGCAACTAATGCGGGGAATCTGCGGCTCGAGCTCGCGGACCTCGCGGAGGCGGCGCGAAACGCGGCCCCCAAGGGGAAGCCTGCCGAAACGCGGGAGATGGTGATCGAGCGCTAGGCTGCGCGGGCGTGCGACAATTGGCCAGGGGGATGCGGCCGGAATTTCGAGCGGACGACCCGCACCGCCCAGGATGTGTCGCCGTCCGCGATCACGCAGCATGATTCTGACGACCAAGACAAAGGTGGCGCTTGCCGCTTTCGCTTACCGGGCTGTTTCGACCCTGCGCGGAATTGCCGGCAAGGATAATCGCGCGACCGTCCGCCGTGGCGGCATACGGTGGGCTCTCGATCTGAGCGAAGGGATCGATTTCTCGATCTATTTGCTCGGCAGCTTCGAGAGATCCACGGAGAAAACTCTCCAACGGCTGGTCCGGCAGGGTGACACGGTCTTTGATATCGGCGCCAACATCGGAGCGCACACTCTCGGATTGGCACGGAGCGTCGGACCCGCCGG
>JBGOWC010000327.1:0-3067 GCA_041478415.1 Terriglobia bacterium | reverse complement strand
TTTCAATTACGACGTTTATGCCGTCTGCGGCGACGGCGACATGATGGAGGGCATCACCGGCGAGGCCGCGTCCATCGCCGGACACCTAAAGCTTGCGAACCTCTGCTGGATTTACGACAACAACAAGATCACCATCGAAGGGAACACCGAGCTGGCCTTCAGCGAAGACGTGGCCACGCGCTTTATCGGCTACGGATGGAACGTGACGCGCGTCGGCGATGCGAACGACCTCGCGATGCTCGACCGCGCCCTGAACGTATTCCGCAGCACGAACGACCGCCCTACTTTGATCATCGTGGACAGCCACATCGCTTACGGCGCGCCGAACAAGCAGGACACCAGCGGGGCGCACGGCGAGCCGCTCGGCGAAGACGAGATTCGGCTGACGAAACGCGCCTACGGCTGGCCCGAAGACGCGAAGTTCCTCGTGCCGGACGGCGTGTACGGACATTTTCAGGGCGGCATCGGGAAGCGCGGCGGCGAAGCGCGCGCGGCGTGGATGGCGAAATTCGACGCGTACAAGGCGCAATTCCCGCAGTTCGCCGATCAGCTTTACAAGATGCAACACCGCCGGCTCCCCGACGACTGGGACAAGGACTTGCCGATTTTCCCACCGGACGCGAAGGGACTTGCTTCGCGCGACTCTTCGAACAAGGTGATGAACGCGGCGGCGAAGAATCTGCCGTGGCTCATCGGCGGCGCGGCCGACCTCGCGCCTTCGACGAAGACGCGCCTCACATTTGACGGCGCGGGCGACTTCGAAGCCGGCTCGCGCGGCGGGCGCAATCTGCACTTCGGCATACGGGAGCACGCCATGGGCTCGATTGTGAACGGCCTCTCGCTCTCGAAAATTCGCCCGTACGGCTCGACATTTCTGATTTTCAGCGATTACATGCGCGCGTCCATCCGCCTGAGCGCGCTGATGGAGCTTCCGGTCATTTATATATTCACGCACGATTCGATCGGCGTCGGCGAAGACGGCCCGACGCACCAGCCGATCGAGCAGCTTGCCTCGCTTCGCGCGATCCCCGGGCTGATCGTGCTGCGTCCGGCGGATGCGAATGAAGTCACGGAAGCGTGGCGCTTCGTCCTGCAGCAGCGGCATGAACCGGCCGTCCTGGTGCTGACGCGGCAGGCGCTGCCCACCGTGGACCGCGCGAAATACGGCCCGGCATCCGGCGTCGCGAAGGGCGCGTACATCCTGGCGGAAGCGAAAAGCGGCAATCCGGAAGCGATTCTGATTGCGACGGGGAGCGAAGTGCCGCTGTGCCTGGAAGCCTACGAAAAACTTTCTGGCGAAGGAGTCCGCGTCCGCGTGGTCAGCATGCCGTCGTGGGAACTTTTCGAAAAGCAAACGCAGGCGTATCGCGACTCCGTCCTGCCGCCGGATGTGACGGCGCGCGTTACCGTCGAGCAGGCTTCCACGATGGGCTGGGAAAGATATGCCGGCACGAAGGGCCGTATGATCGGGATGAAGACGTTTGGAGCCTCTGCGCCGCTCAAGGAATTGCAGAAGAAATTCGGTTTTCTGCCGGAGAGCGTGGTTTCGGCCGTCCGAGAAGTTCTCGGGAGATAGCGCAGTCATGAAAATTGCCATCGGCTCCGATCATGCGGGATTCGCGCTGAAGAACTACATCGGCGAAACTTTGCGGAGTCTCGGGCATGACGTGTTGGACGTGGGCGCATTCGATGATCGGCCGTCAGACTATCCGGATTTCGCCGAAGCCGTCGGCAAGGCGGTGCTCGACGGCCGGGCCGAGCGCGGTGTGCTCATCTGCGGCAGCGGCGTTGGCGCAAGCGTCGCCGCGAACAAACTGGCGGGCATTCGCGCCGGCATGTGCCACGATACGTATTCCGCTCACCAGGGCGTGGAGCACGACGACATGAACGTCCTCGTCCTCGGCTCGCGCATCATCGGAGAAAAGCTCGCGGAGGAGCTAGTGCGTGCATTCGTTGGCGCATCTTTCACGCATGAAGCCCGGCACGAACGCCGGCTCAAGAAAGTCTTAGCTTTGGAGGCGAGATATGCAGACAGCGCAAAGCACTAACGTGGCGACGAGCAACGCTCTCGAAGAGCTTCAGAAACACGGCCAGTCCATCTGGCTCGATTTCATCCGGCGCAATCTGATCACCAGCGGCGAGCTGAAGCGGCTGGTCGAAGCGGGGCTGCGGGGCGTCACCAGCAACCCCACCATTTTCGAAAAGGCCATCGCCGGCAGCAACGATTACGATGAGGCGATGCGCAAGGCGCTCGACGCCAATCCGAATCTCGATACCGTCGCGCTCTACGAGCGCCTGGCGATCGAAGACATTCAGATGGCCGCCGATGTCCTGCGCCCCGTCTACGACGCATCCGGCGGCGCGGACGGCTTCGTCAGCTTCGAAGTCGCGCCAGACCGCGCCTACGAAACGGAGAGAACCATCGCGGAGGCGCGCCGCCTCTGGAAGACCATTTCGCGGCCCAACGTGATGATCAAGGTGCCCGCGACGCAGGAAGGTGTCTTCGCCGTCGAGACGTTGATCGGCGAAGGCATCAACGTAAACGTCACGCTGATGTTTTCGCTGGCGCATTACGAAGCGGTGGCGCAGGCGTACATCCGCGGAATCGAGAAGAACAAGAATCCGAAAGGCGTGTCGTCGGTCGCGTCTTTTTTCGTGAGCCGCGTGGACACTCTGATTGACCGCGAGCTCGACGCCAACGGTTCGCCGGAGGCGCTCGCGCTTCGCGGCAAAACCGGCATCGCGAACTGCCGGATTGTGTACCAGCGTTTTGAAGAGCTCTTCGGCAGCGCGCATTTCAAGAAGCTTGCGGAAAAGGGAGCCCGGCCGCAGCGGCCGCTCTGGGCCAGCACCGGCACGAAGAATCCCGCCTATCCCGACGTGATGTACGTGAACGAGCTCATCGGCTCGCACACGGTCAACACGTTGCCGCCGGCGACGCTCGAAGCGGTGCGCGATCACGTCACCGTGAAGGAAACGCTGAAAGGAGGCGTGGAAGAAGCCAGGCAAATCTTCGCCAGAGTCACGAAGACGGGGATCGACCTCGGCGCGGTGACGCAAACGCTGC
>JBGOWC010000079.1:0-7480 GCA_041478415.1 Terriglobia bacterium | reverse complement strand
CGCGCAAGAATCAGGTTGGCGACGTTCGAGCACGCGATGATGAAGACGAGCGCCGAGGCGGCGAGCAGCACCAGCAGCACAGTCCTTGCTCGCGAAGTGATCTGGTCGCGCAGCCGCACGGCCTCGATGCGGAAGTCCGCATTCGCCGAATACGCTTCAGGATGTTGCCTGACCATCGCCCCGTGCACGGCGCGCAGTTCGGCTCTGGCCGACTCGATATCTGCGCCCGGTGCGAGGCGGCCGAAGAGTTCCGTCATGCGGTGGACGCGTCCGGTCACCATCGTCGCAGAGAGATGATGCGGGCTGGTCACGACGTTGGCGATAATCTCGGTTTCCGCCGGATACGGCACCGACGGTTCCAGCACGCCCACGATCGTGGCCGAACGCGTGCCGAGCCGAATCGTCTTGCCGAGCACGGCCGCATCGCTCTTGAGCCCCGTGGTCCAGAAGCGATAGGTCAGGACCGCGGCGCCGGCGGCGTTCGGGCCGTCGTCTCGCGCGTCGAGCAGCCGTCCGAGCACGGGATGCAGCCCCATCACCTCGAAATACGACCCGCTGACGACGCCCGCGCGAACTTCACGCGGCTCGCCGAGACCCACCATGGTGAAACCGATGCTGGAGAAGTCGCCGAAGGCGCTCAGCATCTTGACGCCGGCGCGCAGATCCTGAATTTCTGGCACGGAGAACGCGGCGTTTTCTGCGCCGATGCCGCGCGCGCTCTGACGAATATAGATCAGGCGGTCCTCATCGCGATTAACAAGCGGCTGAAGGAGCACGCCGCGCACCAGGCTGAAGATCGCCGCGTTGGCGCCGATGCCGAGCGCAAGCGTGAGCACAACGGTGATTGCAAGCCCTTTGGTGCGCGCGAGGGACCGGAGCGCAACTCTCAGATCGCGAAGGAACAACTCTGGTTTGATCAGCATTCAACTCTCCAAATCACGGCACCCTAACCTACCGCGCGCCGGCGGCCGGTTCGGGCGCGCCACCGAATTTTTGCGTCGCAAAGCCCACAATCATTCCGAGCAGCATGCCCGGCAACATGATGTCCCAGAAAAGTTCTGGTCCCGCTATGAGCACCACCAGATAACTCAGGCCGGCCCCAATCATGACGCCCGCCACGATCCCCAGCAGCAGCGAATGCAGCCGCTGCGAGACAACCCCGATGACGATCCCGCTCGCCACACCCTTTACCAGGGAATACGCAATCACCTTGGCCATAATCGGTCCTAGCGAAGGGTAGAAAAACCCCGAAAGCCCATCGAGCAACCCCAGCGTGCTCCCCAGCAGCAATCCGAGAACCGGTTTGGAGAGTCGGGCTTGCAATGCATGTCTCTCGTCCGCTGCGATCATTTTGCCTGGGGATTGCGCTTAGCGGGTTGCCGCTGCCGTAGCAACGCCATAGCGCTGCGTTGCATATCCGACGATCACCCCGACCAGGCTGCCCGGCAGCAGAATCTCGAAGTAGTAGCCGTGCTGCATGTACGCGACGATAAATGCCAGCACGAATCCGACCGCCAACCCAAACAGGATTCCCAGCGGCACCGAATTCACCTTGCGTGCAAAAAAGCCCGCCGCGACACCGGCGATGATTCCTTTAATCGTCGAGCCGAAAATGATACCGGCCATTTGCGTTCGCGCTGCGGGCGTGAACCACGCCGTCCCGCCATCAACCGCACCGAGAACTGCTCCCAGAAGTATTCCAAGCAGGACCTTGTTCATCTTTCCTCCAAGGCAGGAACGCTCTGCCTGTTTAACGTTCTATACAACGCAAGGGGGGATTCCTTTAGCCTTCAGCGCCGGGCCAGGAAGAGCACCAGGACGCGCGCCACTAAGTAGGCTGCAATCAATAAGATAGCGACCCTGTACCGGCGGTAGAATCGGCCAACGCGCTCCAAATACGTCTCTCGATAGGCCGATACCGGAAGTCCATCCAGGTAGCGGGACACGTCGCTCGAGAGCTCCTGCACCGAGGCATAGCGGTCCGCGGAATTTTCCGCCGTCGCCTTTGCGCAGATCGCCGCAAGTGGGCGTGGCGCGGCGATCGAAGCATTATCCGGCGACACGAGCTGCCGCAGGATGGCGCCGAGCGAATATACGTCGCTCCGTTCATCCAGCCGCGCCACATCTCCCCGCGCTTGCTCCGGCGACATATATCCCGGCGTCCCGAGCACTGCGCCGTGCGCAGTTCGTCCGGAGCCTTCCGTGGAATCTTCGTCCCGGGTTTCCGTTCGAGCAAGCTCGACAACCGTTTCCTCGGAGCCGCACCCCGGATCGGGCTCGCTCTCCCGTATGATTTTCGCGAGCCCCCAGTCCATCACCAAAACTTCGCCGAATGGGCCGACCATGATGTTCGCGGGCTTCAGGTCGCGATGCAGAATGCCGCGTGCATGAGCAAATGCCACCGCGTCGCAAATCCGCAGAAAAAGCCGCAGCCGGTCCGGCGCCGATTTCACCGACGCTGTGTGCTCGTCGAGTCTCTGCCCCTCGACGAACTTCATCGCGTAGAACACGCGGCCATCGGCGAGTCTTCCCACATCGTGAACCGGCACGATCCCGGGATGCTCGAGCCGCGCGAGAACGCGGGCCTCTCGCACCAGCCGCGCGGCCAGCTCGCCCGTCGCGTCCGGCAGATCCAGCACCTTAAGCGCCACGCGCCTTCCGAGCCGCGTGTCTTCCGCCGCGTACACCACGCCCATCCCGCCGCGCGCCACGCGTTCGAGCAGCCGATACGGCGTCCCGCCGAGGTCCGGCGTGTCCGCTCCGGCGCGCAGTCGCTCCAGAGCGCTGTTCGAAAGAAACTTCATCGCGGGTCCCATCCGAGGACGCTGCGTGCTTCGCGGCGAAACTCTTCTTCATCGCCGCAAATCTCGCGAAGCCGTTCGAGCACGATACGCCGGAATTCCCGCCGCACCCACGCCAGATAGTTCGTCACGTCCGTCACCGCCAGGCCGTGCTCCCGCGCCAGCTCCTCGTAAGAGAGTCGCCGCTCGCCTGCATCGTCCACATCGTATTGCTCGAAGAGCCGAAAGTGCACGCTCTTCCCACGCGCCGCGCATTCGCGCTGCAATTCTTCAATGCAAAATGCAAACAGGCTTCGCGTCCATTCTTTCTCGAAGAAATCTTCCGGCGATTCCGGCGACGCCAGCCGCGCTGGGTCCATCGCCGTCTGCGATAATTCATTCTCGGCGGCGTCGAAATCCAGCGCGATGTGCGCTGCATCCCCGCCGCGTTTCTTCCGCTTCGCTGCCTTGTCGGCATTTGAAATCGTGCTATCCACGCAAACGCGCAGATACGTCCGCAGCCGGCTTTTCAATGGATCGTATCGTGCAAGAAGATCGCGCTCGAGAAGCTCGGTGAAAAATCCCTGCGTCAAATCCTGCGCATCTTCCGGCGAACGGTTCCACCGCAGCCGCACGTATTTGTAAACGGGCTTCCAGTACGCCGTCAGCAGCGTGTCCAGCGCGCGCCCGCGTTCCGCCGTGTCTTTGCTCCGCGCCGCAACCACCGCCGACCATTGCGTCGCCGGAAAGCGAGAATTCGCGCCACCAATTCCGGTATCGTCATGCATGGGTCACGCGCCGGTTTCCGAATCACCTTTGCATCGTGAGTCTACGCAGCAAACTCAGCAGCGACAAGATGCCGGGTCAGGCTGCGCGGGGGCCAGGGGAAAAAGAAGCGGCGGGGAAAGCGCCTTCCCCGCCGCGGCCCCGATCGATTTGAAATAGTTGGGGTATGCGGGAATGCCTTCCTCGCCTGCCCCTTGGGATTTTAGAAGACGACCCGCACGCCAAACTGCACGGAGCGGGGCAGCCCTTGTGAGAACACGCCGGAACCCAAGCCGAAGCGATTCGTGCGCTGGCCCTGCGTCGTGCCGTTCAGCGAGCCCGCCGATCCGTCCAGTGCTCCGCGAAGCGTGCCAGTGACAATTCCGTTCGGTGGATCATAGTTTGCAATATTGAATAGATTGAAAATGTCCACGGACGGCTCAATGATCATTCCTTCGGGCAATCTGTGGAAGACCTTCGACGGGCGGAGGCGCCAGCTCACACGAAGATCGTCCGCTATAAACGAATCCAGAGCCACCTGCCCGCTCGGTGCCAGGCCCAGCGTTGGGATCACGCCCCCCAACTCCGTGAGCTGATCGGTCGTGAAGAGCCCCGCGGTGATCAAGGTCTGCCCCGCCGGAGTGAAGCCGCCGGCCACCGTGGAGTTGAAGTTCGAGATGGTGCTGTTCAGGCTGTCCAATTTCACGGAGCGGCCAAACGAGCCGAGGTTGGTGCCGGGCAGAACATCTTGGCCAGTACCGTCGCCGGTCAAGTCGGTCAGGAATATTTCCGCCGGACAATTGCACTGCAACGGCACCACAAGCGTAGCCGGGAGGGCAGTGCTGATCCGCCCCAGCAGGCTCACCCGCAGAGCGCCCGGCAGATCCACCGTGGTCGCAAACGTGATGATGTGGGTGCGGTCCAGGTTGTTCGGGCCGTACCATTTCTGCAGCGCGATGTTATCCGTTGCATTTTTCAGAAAATCCTGGTCGCCCGACATCGCATTCAGCCGCGAGAGGTTGTAGTTTGCGGTCCAGGACAGGTGTCGGATGCCGCGCACAGGAGTGTCCAATTCCTGGTGCAGGCGCAACTGCAAGGCACTGTAGGTGGACCGGCCGATCATGCTGATCATGCCGACCTGGCCGAAATTCTGGTCCAAGCCTCCAAACGCGAAACCATTTCCTGGTGCAACAAACTGGCCGTTCAAACCGCTCGACGGGCTGCCTAGCCCATTACCCGCAAAGTCGGCGATCGTTGCCGGCCGCGGCGTGTACGGATTGCCGGTGTCCAGCGGATCGTTGGGGCAGAGAGTGATGGCTTGGGCGATCGTGCCCACGCCACAATTGGCAAGCGTGGTCGCAATCGCCGCCTGCGCTGCCGCCAGGTTGAAGGTCCCCACGGAGCCCACAAAGTTCACATCGTGCTGCAGCGGATAATGAACGTTGGTGTTGTGGAGGTAGTCCACGGAGATGAATAAGCTCTTTGTGAGCTGTCGCTGGATTCCGACGTTGAGTTGCGTCGAATACGGCGTGTGGTAGTTGGGATCAAGCACCGAGCCAAAGCTATTGAAATCGAAGACATTCGGATCCAGGAATCCCGGTGGCCCATTGGGGTCGAAGTTTTGCGCCGCGGCAAGGTTTGCGGCTTGGAATGCAGCCTGGCAAGCCACGACCTGATCCACGACGGCGCCGATGGGCTGGCCGAACAGCGCCGAAGTATCGCAGGTCGTTCCGGGCAAAACACCGCTGGTGGTCGGTAAGACCACGTTGCCGAGACCCGCAGGAATCTTCAACGTGCGGTCAAACAACGAGGTGTTGAAGAGGATGTTGTCGTACAAGAGCCCGATCCCGGCCCGGATCGAAGTCTTGCCCGTCTTGAATGGATCCCAGGCAATTCCAATCTGCGGGGCGAAGTTCTTGTTGGGCTGATCCACCGAGCGGCCGGCGCCGGGAACGAGCGCCTCTAGGGGAGCAAATCCCGGCAGGTCGTGGTTGATGCGTCCCCAGTCTCGACCGTAGCGCAGCGACAAATTGACGGTGAAATTGGGTTTCAACTTCCAGATGTCGCCGACATACACCGCGAAGCGCCGCGCGTTCGTTGCGCCGTGCGGATGCCCCAGACCTTCCAGCTCTGAGAAAAAGCCCAGACCGTTTCCGAAGGTAGCCACCTCCAGCGGAAAGTTAAGAGGATTGGTGGCGCCGCCCGGTCCGAAAGGATCCGTGGCTGCAAAGGCCACTTCGGCTGCGGTGTTGTTGGAATTCAGGATCGGTCCCAGGCCGACGAAGTTGGCGAAGACGGCCTCTGGGATGCGGACGTACTGGATCCCATATCGGATCGTATGGCTGCGGACCTGAACCGAGCCGTCATAACTCAGTTGCAGATTTCGCTGCAGAGTGAACTGCGGAGCCAGGAAGTTGGGCCCCAGGCAAAGCACGTCCGTGCCGAAAAGGCATAGAGGATCGTTCCCGATGGCCACCGCTGCGGGCTGACCTCCTGGAAACGGTGCGGGCAAGCCAGCTACCTGCGAACGCGCATCGGCAATCTCATTCCGAAAACGCACGTAGCCGAAGCGGAAGCTATGCGTGAACTTCCCCTGGGTGCCATCGAGCGCGACCGTGTGGCTGTCCGTGATATTCCTGTTGGAGAAGGCAGAAAAGAAATTGCCTCCGAATCCCGTCACCCCGTTCAACTGGTCATGGTGGAAAGAATAAAATGTCCTCCAGCTCTTGGTCAGATTGAAATCGAGGCGCGCGGTACCCATTGTTTCATGGAAGGGGCTGGGAAACGCTCCCTGAAAGGCCGAAAATGGATTGGGTGGATTGGTAAACGTCGTGCCGTCTTGGATGGTGCGCTCATAGTTCACGAACCAGAAGAGCTTGTCCTTGATGAAGGGTCCGCCCAGACGCCAGCCGACTTGCTCGCGGTCAAAGGGGGCGTCGGTCTGGCCTACGCGCGCGGCGATGTGATTTCCCCGGAAATAGAAGAACCCGCTGCCGTGCACGGTGTTCCCGCCGCTGCGCGTGACCACGTTTACCGAGCCGGAGGAAGTTAGGCTGGTGGCAGGGTCGAGTGTTGATTGCGCCACCTGAAATTCTTGGATCGAATCCTCTGAGATGTTCATCGTGGTTGTGCCAACGGTTTCGTCGGTGATATCGACGCCATCCACCTGAATGCGCGTGGATCGGCCAGACCGCCCTTGCAGCGAGATGCCCGTGAATCCGTTTTTCGTGGGATCGAAGTTGCCGCCGTCACCAATCTGCACGCCGGGATTCAGTTGCGCCAGGTCGAGGAAATTCCGGCCATTGAGCGGCAAAGAGTCGATCTCCTTCCCCGTCATCACGTCCTGGACAGTGGCCTGGACAGTGTTCAATAGTTCGGGGGCGCTGCTCTCCACAACCACAGTTGTCGTTTCCGACCCGAGTTGCAGAACGAAGTCACCGCTGGAGGCCCGGCCGACTCGCACGCTGAGCTTCAGTTCACCTGGACGAAAACCTTTGGCCTCGAAGGAAACCGCATAATCACCCGGCTCCAGCGCAATCGCTGAGTAAGTTCCCGTGCTGGTCGTTTTCAACGTCTGTACAGAGCCGGTGGAAACGGATTGAATGGTTACGATGACATCGGCCACGACAGCACCCTGCTGGTCGGTGACCGTCCCCAGCACGCTCCCGGTAGAAGTCTGGGCGGCGGCTTGCGTCGATAGGAAGGCAAGGCCCACCACAAGAGCTACGACAAACAACACCAAGGAATTGCCTCTGAATCGAGAACACATCATGATCGCCTCCAAATCCGTGAGCTATCGTGGGTTGATGCAAGAACTCTTGGTAGAATGCATGCCGCTCCACCCCGTTTGAACGGCAAGGACATAGACCGTTAGCAACGGCCGTGCACACCCGAGATGTCTTAGATCAGTGCAACTTATAGTCCATCGGGCAAAT
>JBGOWC010000207.1:0-4531 GCA_041478415.1 Terriglobia bacterium | reverse complement strand
CCGATTTGAAGGGCGATCTCGACGCACTCGCCGCTCTCGCTGGAGGCTTCGCTTGGCAAGACGGCGGCCCCGAGTGGCTGCATCCAGCGCGCCGCGGGATCGTGTTCCTTGGCAACGAAGAGATGGGCGTTGCCGGCCAGCTCGCGCGGCGCGTGGCGGAGCGGCTGAAGCTGCGGCAGGAAGTGTATCTGGCGGAGTTGCGCCTCGATCCCCTGTATGCCGCGATGCGGGCGGCGCGCGGGGCGCGGCAATTCACGCCGCTGCCGCGTTTCCCCGCCGTCGAGCGCGATTTTTCGCTCCTGCTCGCTGATGGAACGCACTTCTCCGCCGTGACTGCGGCGATCCAGGCACTCGGGATCGCCGAGATTATCTCGGTCGAAGCGACCGACCTCTTCCGCGGAAAGAATGTTCCCGCCGGAAAATACTCACTGCTTGTGCGCGTGTTATTCCAGAGCCGGGAGGCCACGCTCACCGACGCACAGCTCACGGCTTTTTCCGGCAAAATCATCGCGGCGCTCGAAAAGCGGCTCGGCGCCACTCTTCGCGCAAGCTGACGGAGGAAGCCCATGTCTCTTGCGGCCACCGAATCCGAACTCCGGCAGCTCCTTGCCGATGTTGCCTTCACGCGAAACTACGGATTTGAGTTGCAATCGATCGCGGACGGAGAGTGCGTTCTGCTCGTTCCTTTTCAGGACGCGTTTGAGCGACCGGGCGGAATTGTTGGTGGACAAGTTTTCATGGCCGCAGCGGACGTTGCTTTCTGGCTGGCGATCATGACAAAGCTTGGGAAGAACGACGGCTCCGTCACCGCCGAGATGAAGACGAATTTCCTGGGCGGTGCCCGGCGCGAAGAGTTCCTCTGCCGCGCGAAGATCTTGAAATTAGGGAAGCGGTTGATCTACGGTACGGCGGAATCCACCAGCCGCGACGGCCGCCTCCTTGCCCACCACACGCTAACCTACATCCGCCAGGGTTAAACCGAGTTGTGCTATGTTTGCCGCAGCCCCGCTTGGGAGTGAGCCCGGGAGTAAACGATGAACGCACCCGTCAAAGCACAGATATTCGGGCAGACCTATTCGATCCGCGGCGATCTGGACGAAGTTTACGTGCAGAAGCTGGCTGCGTTCGTTGACGAGAAGATGCGCACGATTGCCGAAGCAACGGCGACGGTGGACACGCAAAAAGCGGCTGTGCTCGCCGCGCTGGCGATTGCCGACGAGCTGCACAGCATCCAGAAAGAACGCGGCGACCGCGAAGAGCTGCTCCGCGAGAAAGCCGAGCGGTGCCTGACGCTGGTCGAGCGCGCGCTCAAAAAAACCGCTTGAGTTGAGCTCTTCCTTTCATTGTGACCATTTCGTGGGCGTGCGAACCCAGCGGTGCTTTCGCAATTCGGCGTGGAGCCCTGCGGAGAGCTCGCCGCGATTGCTCGCAGCGAGATTTTCCTCCACGTGGCGCGGCTTGCGCATGCCGGGGATGACCGTGCCTACATCGGAATTCTTAAGAATGAAGCGCAGCGCCACCTCCGGCATAGTCAATCCGTCGCGCAGGAGCGGCTTCAGCGCATCCGCCCGCGCCACGCTCGCTTTCAGGTTTTCCGGCACAAAATAGATGTTCCGCCAATCGCCCTGCGGCCATTTGCTCTCGAGCGTAAGCGTTCCAGTGAGCGAGCCTTCATCAAACGGGACACGCGCGATGACGGCGATATCTTTTTCGCGACATGCCGGGAATAGCTCGTCCTCCGGGTTCTGATCGAAGATGTTGTAGATCACCTGCACGGCATCTACCAGACCCGCGCGCACGGCGCCCACTCCGTTCCACGGCTCCCAGCGATTCAGGCTGATCCCCACCGCGCGCACCTTGCCGCTGGCGCGGAGTTCTTCGATCGTCCGCGCAAGCCGTGCGTCGTCCAGCCAGCTGTCTTCCCAGGTGTGGTATTGGAGCAGGTCGAGCGTCTCCACTCCAATATTCGCGAGGCTCTTGTCCACGTAGTCGAAAACATAGTCCGGTGGATAGCAATCATCGAGCGTGTATTCCCTTCGCGCGGGCCATCGGCGATTTTTCGGCGGAACCTTCGTTGCCAAGTAGAGTTTTCCTTTTCCATTGGCGCGCAGGATTTTCCCAAGAAGTTTTTCGCTGTGGCCGTCGCCGTAGGCCCATGCGGTGTCGAAGAAGTTGCAGCCGAGCTCGACGGCGCGCTGGAGCCCGGTAAGTGATTCAGCGTCGTCGGAGCCGGTCCAGCCCCCCATGCCCCACATTCCATAACCGACTTCACTGACGTTCCATCCCGTGCGGCCAAAGCGGCGGTAGTTCATGAATCGTGGTCTCCTCGGATATACCTCGTGATTATACGGTGCCACCGCGAGGCGGCTGCCGCATTCCCGCGATACAATCGTCGGGTTTACTCAGGGGCAGCCCAATGGAACAAGATAGGCGCCGCACACCCCGCTATCCGTTCGTCGCGCCCGCCGAGTTGATCGAAGAAGCGTCGGGCGCGAAAATGCCGGCGAGCGTTCGCGAGCTGAGCTTGAACGGATGCTACCTGGATCTGACGAATCCCCTCCCCAAAGGCACGGCCGTTCTTGTGAAGATTTTCGCAGACCCCAGTTTTTTCGAAGCGCCCGCGGTCGTTGTCTATGTGCAGCCAAATCTTGGCATGGGCATCCAGTTTCACGATGTGAAGGGCCACTTCCGAGGCGTGCTCCAGAAGTGGATTTTGAAGGCGATGCTCGGAAAATCTTCGCGAGATGCAGAACCCTGAGAAATAGAGTCGCAAACGAGAGGCCGGTCGCATGCGAAGCCGACCGGCCAGCCCGCCCGAACATCAAGCCACAGCTTTTGTCCCTTCGCCAGCGGCGCCACGCGGAGTGAACGCCGCGAGAAGGACAGCCACGATCGCCAGAGCAGGAACGTCTCCCAGCAGATGACCGTGCTCTGCCGGTGCGTTCATGGCTTGAAAGGCCATGATCCCGGCGTGGACCAGACTCGACCAGACCGTGAACCAGATCAGGCTTCGATGCTGCAGAGGATTGCGAGAGGCGACGAGGAGGAACACTCCCAGGGTCGCGTACACGCCGAGAATCATCTGCTCATACTCCGGCTGATTGGGTTGCCACCGCCACCCCGACGGCCACAAACCCATCATCAGCGGATAGACGCCGAAGATAAAAATCAGGCCGGTGATCACCAGAAGAATCTTAAGAACGCGCAGGCGTGTGTCTGGGCTCATGGACGAACCTCCAATTGTGTCGCTTCGGAACCCGAGGGATTTCTTGCGGGAGGTTAGTCTCTGGGCCTGGCAATGTCAATTCAGACGTCAGGGCCGAAAGCGAAAAGCAGTTGGCTCTGGCAGACTCTGGACTGTTACGACTTTAGTTTCAGCTTGCCCCCGGACTTGTTCTCTTCGAGGAACGCGCGCAAGGGAGCGGCGGAGTCCAACAGTCGAATCCACTGCTCGTAGTAGAGAGTGACCGGGAAGCGGCCGAGTCCGTAGACGCTGACGCCGCCTTTTTCGCCGACACGAAACTCCAATTGGCCGGAACGACGGCCGGACTGTTTCTCCATTTCGGCGAGGCGGGCTTTTAGTTCCTCGTAGGTTGGTTCGGACATCGGTGCACCTCGGACAAATCGCAGGAAGAAAGATTATACGCGGGAAAGCGCGTGCACAATGAATGGTGCCCTTGCCCGGAAAAAGCTACCCCCGATCGGCCGATACGGCACCTTCGTGCGGGAGCTCGCGCTGGGCGGCATGCGCTCCGGCGAGGGTGTTCGCGCTGCGGCCGTGGTGAACGATAAGGTGCAGCAGGAACATCAGGACGAGCACCCCCCCGAAGGTGACAACGATCATCGGGCCGGTTGGGGTATCAAACTGCACGCTCAGGTAGCAGCCGAGCGCCGAGACGAGTGTGCCCATCGTCCATCCGATGGCGAGGCGCGGACCGATGCGGTCGGCGAATAGGATTGCGCCCACCGACGGCACAATCAGGTAACAGAACACCATCAGCACTCCTGCAATGGCCACGGACCGCGTCACCACGAAGCCGAACGAAGCGTAAAAGAGAAAATCCCAGAAGCGAATGGAGAGGCCTTTGGCTTCGGCGGCCTTCGGATCCCTGGAGATCAGCAGAAAATTCTTGCGGAAGATGTAATGGAAGAGCCCTATGACAGCATAGAGCGCCGCGGTTTTCAGGACCTCTTCCCTGGAGACAGCCAGGATGTTCCCGACGAGCATGTCCTTCAGGTGCTCAGTCTCACCCGTGGCCTTGCTCATGACCAGGATGGTGGCAGCGGAAGCGACGGCGTAGGCGATGCCGATGAAGGCTTCCTGAGGAATATGCGCACGCCTGGTGCGCGCGATTGCGAAAATGCCCGCTCCGAGAAAGGCAAACGTGAGGCTGATCCAGTA
Source organism: Terriglobia bacterium (assembly GCA_041478415.1). Taxonomy (GTDB): domain Bacteria; phylum Acidobacteriota; class Terriglobia; order Acidiferrales; family UBA7541; genus Acidiferrum. The sequence continues at coordinate 129 of JBGOWC010000207.1, read as the reverse complement.
GGAACCGGAACCGTGCGGGTCCATGCCCACCAGGATGCCGATGGTGGCGCCGAGCGCAGCGATTTGCGCCAAGGCCAAGTCCACAAAAATCACGCCGCGCTCAACAACGTGCACGCCGAGATACGCATG
>JBGOWC010000195.1:0-4704 GCA_041478415.1 Terriglobia bacterium | reverse complement strand
CTGGCGCATGTCTTTCTTCTGGCGCAAAAGAATGCGCTGGGCCATTCGCAAACCCTCGCGCGTGTTCGTGTAGTACGGGCCGACCTGCACGCGAGCGAGCTCGCCGATGGGAACTTCTTCCGCGCTGTCGTGGAAGAGCACCAGGCTGAGGGAGTCGCCGGGATACTGCGTGCGGATGAGTTGCGAGAGCGCCATGGCCACGCGCTTGGCCGGGGTGAAGCGGTCCTCGCCATAGAGAATCATGCTGTGGCTGCAATCGAGCATGAGCACGGTGGCGCAGGAGCTTTGATATTCGCACTGGTGGACCATGAGGTCGGAATAGTTCAGGTTGAGCGGCACCTTGACGCCTTCGCGGCGCACGGCGTTGAAGAGCGTCTCGCTGACGTCGAGATTCATCGTGTCGCCGAATTCGTAGGGCCGCGAAACGCCGCCGGATTCGATTCCCGTCGCGAGGTCGCGCGTGTCGTGCCGCCCGAAACTGCTGCGGCCGAGCGAGCCGAGAAGATCCTGCAGCGTCTTGAACCCGAGGAAGTCAATGGTCTTGTCCGTGATCTCGAAGCGCGCTTGCGTGTCGCGGTCTTGTGGCTGGCCAAGCTGCCCGCCGGGGGTCCGTTCCGGCGGCGGAGTGATCTGCGGCGGCTGCGGATTGACGTAGCCTTCCTGCGCGAGGCGCTCGACGAGTTTGTCGAGGAATTCGCGCACTGATTCGTTGTTCATTGCGCCGGGATCTTCGAGCATCTTGCGCAATTCGTCGGACGTTGCGTCTTCGGAGAGGAGGTCGCCTTCCTGGAGCGCGCGAAGAATGGCTTCGCGGAGCGCCTCCATCGAGCGCTCGGGGTCCATTTCGGAGATTCCGTAGAATTGCGATTCAAAGCCGCTCTGGAGGAAAAAGTCGCCGAGACGGCGGACGAGCTCCTGCAAATCCACTGCGTCGGCGGGCTCCCCGGTGTATTTTCCGTAGCGGATGAATTTCATGATCCTTCGGCTCGCTTAGTTGAATTGTCTCCGAGGCGGACGGGCGGACGGTTCGCGCGGTTCCGGCGCGCGCTGTTTTTCGGCGTAGAAGCCGCGCTCCTCGCTGCGGCCGATGCGGCGATGGGCCCACAGGCCTTCGAGAATCATTTCCGCCGCGGCTCCGGCGGCGGGCGCGTCCTTGCGATCGGTGGCGCCGAGTTTCGCTATGTGATCGAGCAAGCCCTGGATTTTCGCAAGCTGCTGGAAGCGCTCGCTTGCCGTCGAGAGCTCGGAAAGCTTGAGCTCGCCGCCCATCTCAAACCACTGGATGACGGTTTGCAGGTCGGCGCCGCCGATGTGTTTGCTGAAGACGCGGCCGACGGCGGCGCGAATCAGCTCGCGCGCAATGGTCTCCGCGCCCTTCAGCTCGCCTTCGTATTCGAGCTCGAGTTTTCCGGTGATCGCCGGGAGCGCGGCGTAGAGATCCGCAACGCGCGCGACGCCGATCTTCTCTCCGGTTCGCGCGGCGCGTTGCTCGGCGCTGCTCACGACGCTTTCGAGCGCCGAAATGGGCAGGCGCTGGCTCACGCCGGAGCGGCGGTCCACGCGCTTGTCGTCGCGCGCCTGAAAGGCCACCTCCTCGACGACTTCGCGGAGATAGCCGGGAACACCGATGCTGCGTCCGGAATCGCGCGCGAGCCAGGCTTCCTGGTCGGTGATGCGCATGCCCTCTTCTAGCGACGCGGGATAGTGCGTGCGAATCTCGGCGCCGACGCGGTCCTTGAGCGGCGTGACGATTTTTCCCCGCGCGGTGTAGTCCTCCGGGTTCGCGGTGAAGACCAGAAGGACATCGAGCGGGAGCCGCAGCGGGTAGCCCTTAATCTGGACGTCGCCTTCCTGCATGATGTTGAAGAGACCGACCTGAATTTTTCCGGCGAGATCGGGGAGCTCGTTGATGGCGAAGATGCCGCGATTGGCGCGCGGCAGGAGTCCGTAGTGAATGGTCAGCTCGTCGGAGAGATCGCGGCCGCCGCGCGCGGCTTTGATGGGGTCCACGTCGCCAAGGATGTCGGCGATGGTCACATCCGGCGTGGCGAGCTTCTCCACGAAGCGGAGGTCGCGCGGGAGCCACGCAATCGGCGTGGCATCGCCTTCGGCGGCGATGCGCTCGCGGCAGGCGCGGCAGATCGGGCGCAGCGGGTCATCATTGATCTCGCATCCGGCGACGACGGGGATGGCCTCATCGAGAAATTGAAGGAGGCCGCGGAGGATCCGGCTCTTGGCCTGGCCGCGAAGACCCAAGAGAATGAAATTGTGCCGGGAGAGAATGGCATTCACGATCTGCGGCACGACGGTGTCTTCGAAACCGTGGATTCCGGGAAAGAGCGGTTGACCGGATTCAAGCTGGCGCAGGAGATTCGCGCGCATCTCGTCTTTCACGGTGCGCGCTGGCGCGCCCGATGCATAGCCCGGCACACGGCGAAGTTCACCGAGAGTGCGCGGCCGGGTGGGTGCTGCGGAGGGTTGCGTCGAAGTGCTGGCGGTCATGAAGGCCCCAATCCGCATGATAGCAGACGGCGCGGGGAATTTTGCGAATCGCCAGGAGGAGAGACCGGGCTGCGTCAGGCCAGTTCGCCGAGAAGTGCTTCCATTTCCGAGCGGGCGTGCTGGTCGCCCTTTTTCGCGGCGATGGAAATTCCATCGTTCAGAACCCGCCTAGCCTCGGCGTTGCGGGACTCGCGGGCGAGAAGCTGCGCGTAGATGAGATACGCGGGCACGTACTCCGGGCTCACTTCGAGGAGCGTGCGGAACTGAGCATCCGCGGCAGCGGCGTCGCCGCCGTTCATGCATTCGAGCGCCAGGCCGTAGCGGGAAAACGCGTCGCCGGGTTTTGCGGCCACGAATTCCTCGAGCATCTGCCGGCGACTTTTCTTTTGTTCTGGATTTGGCATACTGCGTATTATACGGGATGAACTTCGTGGCGCAGCGGCGCACAGAAAAACGAGGCGAACATGATGCGGCAGAAGCGAGAGCGGGAGAAACGGGTCATGGAAAGCGGACGGCCGGGGAAACCGGTCAGCGCGTCGCACTCGGAGATGACCGAGATCGTCCTGCCGGGCCAGACGAATCCGCTGGGAAAATTACTGGGCGGGCGCGTGATGCATCTGGTGGACATGGTCGCGGGGATGGCGGCGCACCGGCACTCGAACAGCTACGTCGTCACCGTGTCGGTGGATTACCTCGATTTTCGCAATTCCGTAAACGTCGGCGAATTCGTCATTCTGCGATCGCAAGTGAACCGCGCGTTTCGCACTTCGATGGAAGTGGGCGTGGAGGTATATTCCGAAAACGTGCTTACCGGGGAACGGAAGCACACGACGAGCGCGTTCGTGACGTTTGTGGCGATCGATGAAATAACCGGTTTGCGAAAGGAAGTGGTGCCGCTCATCGTCAAGACGCCCGAAGAAAAAAAGAGATATTCGGGAGCGGTCGCGCGGCGGAAAATTCGCCTCGCGCACCGCTATGGCAATAAGAAGTAGCCTTGCAGGGGTCACGCGGAAAAATTATCCGACCACACCGAGCCAGCGAATCGGCATTGTGGGTTGCGCGCTGCCGCCAGCCGGCTCTTCGGTGATGGCCAGCGCCTTGGTCGCATTCATGAAGTCCGGCGGATTTCCGACGAGCAAAATGAATTTGCCGTCGGGCTGAGGACGCGACACTCCGGCGCTCAGGGGTTTCTGTCCGGGCGCTTTGGGAACCAGCCACAATTGCAGCGTGCGCTCACCCGGCGGCACGGAGATTGTTGCACCGGTCACGGCAATGCCCAACTTCGCGTGCCAGTAAGCACGCATCGCCGGCGCTTCTTTTTCTTGCGAAGCCATCGCGATCTGCACGGATGAGGGATCGGTGAGAATCGTCGCCGCACGCTCCACCGCGCCGAGCTCTTTTGCAAGCTGCCGGCGCTCCTGAAGAATCGCGTCGGACTGTTGCTGGAGCTCCGCCAGCTCTCGGCGCATGCGATTCGCTTCGTATGCGGAGTACACACTCAGCAGCGCGAGGGCTGCGACGCCGGCCCACAACCAGAACGGAGTGCTTTGCCGCCGCGGAGCTTTGGCTTCGCGGGTGCCACTGGTTGTCAGGATGGCCAGAATCACAGCGCCCGAAAGCTTCTCCTATTTGGAATACGGCATTTCTAGACGACCCGACGAGCCGGAGCGGCCGAAATGGCAGCGGCAATCTCCAGGCTGAGCTCGGCGCAGGCCCCGATCGCGGGGCCCCGCTGATAATTTCCGGCAAGGCACAGGCCGGGAAAAGCGGATCGCAAGGTTTCAATGCTTTGAAGCCGAGCCGCGTGGCCGAGATTGTACTGCGGAAGAGCGCGAGGATAGAGGGTCACGCACGAGAAGCACGGCGGCGACCCGATGCGCAGAACTCGCGAGAGCTCGTCGTGAACGATCTTCGTAATGGCATCCGGAGCTAGGCCGGCAACACCGGGATCCGTGGCGCCACCCACGAAGCTTGTGAGAAGAACGCGCCCGTCCGGCGCGCGGGCAGGGAAGAGAGACGAATTCCAAACCGTTCCGAGAATGCGCAATCCGGCCGTTCGCGGGACAAGAAATCCGAAACCATCGAGGGAGTGGCCGACCACTTCTCTCGCATAGCCGAGTGAGACCAGGGCAACCGGAGCGAATTCGATTTCACCGAGGAGTTGCGAAAATCCCGGGTCCAGCGAGGTGAGAAGCTTTCCCG
>JBGOWC010000177.1:0-4993 GCA_041478415.1 Terriglobia bacterium | reverse complement strand
TTCGCTTCGAGGCAAACGGCTCGAGCCGCCGCGAAGTCCACGCCCGCATCCACATTTTCACCGAGCTTGGCGCGCGCCCCTTCGCGCGTCTCACCTTTGATTACAACCGCGCGTTCGAGCAAATCGAAATGCCGCTCGTGCGCGTCACCCAGCCGAACGGCGGCACCGCGGACATTCTTCTAAGCGCCGTCACCGATCAGCCCAATCCCGCCGTCGCCGATGCGCCTGCCTATCAGGACGTGCGCCGAAAATCCGTCCGCGTCATCGGTCTTCAGCCCGGCGCGACACTCGAATACCGGGTAATTACAACCGTCACCCATGCGCCGCTCGCGCCGGACTTCTACTTCTCGCACTCTTTTGCCCTCGATGGCCTCGTCGCCCAGGAAGTCTTCGAGCTGGACCTTCCCGCGACGCGCCAGGTTCAGCTACGCATCTCCCCCGCCACGCTCCCCGCCTCCACCGAAAGATCCGGCGATGGCGTTGACGCCCGCATCCTTTATCAGTGGAAACGATCGAGCGCGGATGTACACGCGATTCCTGGCAAGGAGCTCGATGCAAAGGCGCCGGACCTCGTCCTCACGACATTTCCATCCTGGCAGGAGTTAGCAAACCGCCTCGCGTCTTTTCTTTCGCCCAGTTCTTCGCTCACGCCGGAGATTCTTGCGAAGGCGTCTGAACTCATCGCCGGCGCGACGAGTCCCGATGCCCAAATGATGGCCATCTATGAGTTCGTTTCTCAGAAAATCCGGACCGTAGACCTTCCTCTGGGTGCAACCGGATTCCGGACTCGGCCTCCTTCCGAAATTCTTTCTTCCGGTTACGCCACCCCTGAGGACAAACACGTGCTTTTCGCCGCGCTTGGAAACAATTATTTTGGCCCTGCGCGAGCGGGACTCGTGCTCAACTCCGCCACGACGGAGACCGAGGGACTCGCACGACCGTCCCTGTTCGATCACATCCTGACCATGTCCGGATACCCTTCCGTGAATTTCTGGATGGACCTCAGCATTGAAGTGGCGCCCTACGGCATGATTCCTTCTCAATTTCGAGGAAAGCGCGCACTCCTGGTCGGCCCGGGCGTCACGGATCAGTGGCCTCAAGTCCCGCCCAACCTTCCGTTTCCTGCCACACAGCACGTGAGGGTAGACGCCACCCTCACCGCGAAAGGTGACCTCACCGCGGATGTTCACTACACCCTGCGCGGCGACAGCGAGTTGCTCCTTCGCATGGCATTTCATCGCGCCAGGCGTGATCAATGGAAAAACCTCGCGCAACTTCTCGCGCTTTCGGACGGATTTCGCGGTACCGTCACGGACGTGATTGCTTCCGATCCCACATCAACGCGCGAACCCTTCACGATCGGATACGAAATCTCACTCCCGAAGTTTGTGGATTGGACAAAGCGGCCGGTGCGGATTCCGGCGCTCCTGCCGCAGATCGGTCTGCCCGATCTGCCTGCAAAGCCGGCGGCGGGACCCAGCGCCTCCCCCGCTCCTCCGATTAACCTTGGCACCCCGCTGGACGTTGAATCCCACGTCACGCTGCGCCTGCCGCCGCGCACCACGGCCCGCTCCCCCATCGGCACATCCGTCGAGCGCGACTACGCGGCCTACTCTTCGCATTACGCCGCACGGGGCGCAAGCCTGCGCGCATCGCGTCGCGTGCAATTTCTTTTGCGGGAAGTTCCGGCCGCGCGCGTTGCGGACTACTCCGCGTTCGTCCGCGTCGTGCAAAATGACGAAGCGCAAGAGTTCACACTCGAACGCGCCACGACAACAGCCGCCACGGCGCCTCCGCCCAAAAAATCCAAGGGCAAACCGACTCGGCCGTAGCCGCTACTTGATTTCGAGAATTTCTTTTTCCTTGCTTGCGGAGAGGTCTTCGATCTTCTTCGTCTCGGCGTGCGAAATTTTTTCGAGCTCTTCGAGCGCGCGCTTCTTTTCGTCTTCGCTGATTTTCTTGTCCTTTTCGAGCTTTTCGATGGCTTCCTTCACGTCCCGTCGGATGTTGCGCACCGCGGTGCGGTGATTTTCCAGCACTTTGTGCAGGTGCTTCACCAGATCCTTGCGGCGCTCTTCGGTCAGAGGCGGGATCGGCACGCGCACCACTTTTCCGTCGCTCGCCGGATTCAGCCCCAGGTCGGACGTACGGATCGCTTTATCAATCATGGCGGCCGCCGAAGGGTCCCACGGCGAAATAACGATCAGCGTCGCTTCGGGCACGGACATCGTACCGAGCTGGTTGATGGGCATCGGCGTGCCGTGATAGTCCACGCGAATGCCGTCGAGCAGCGAAGCGTTTGCGCGGCCGGTGCGCACCGTCGCCAGGTCGTGCCGGAAATCTTCCACGGCCTTCTCCATGCGCGTCCGCGCCTGCGCCGTGGCGTCTCTTGTATTCGCAATTGTGGTCATGACCCTCCGAGCCCGCTCCTTCGACGAAATCGCTATACCGGGGTCACCGTCGAGCCCACGCGCTCACCGAGCACCACGCGCTTGAGATTGCCGGGCACATTCATATTGAAGACCACGATCGGCATCTGGTTGTCCATGCACAGCGAAATCGCCGTCGCGTCCATCACTTTCAAATCCTTCCGCAGCACTTCGCGGTAGCTGATCTTCGAGAATAGCTTTGCGCCACTCACTTTTTCCGGATCGGCGTCGTAGATTCCGTCCACCCGCGTCGCTTTCAAGATGACCTGCGCCTTGATCTCCATCGCGCGCAGGGCCGCCGCCGTATCCGTCGAGAAATACGGGTTCCCCGTGCCCGCCGCGAGGATAACGACGCGGCCCTTCTCCAAATGCCGCGCGGCGCGCCGCCGGATGAACGGCTCGGCCACCTGGTGCATCTCGATCGCGCTCATCAGCCGCGTGAACACGCCTTGTTTTTCGAGCGCGTCCTGCAGCGCCAGGCCGTTGATCACGGTGGCCAGCATGCCCATGTAGTCGCCGGTGGCGCGGTCAATCTCAAATCCCTTCTGCCGCGCGCCGCGGAAGATATTTCCGCCGCCGACGATGATCGCGATCCTTACGCCCAGCTCGTGAATTTCCTTCACTTCGCGCGCGATAGCCGCGATGGTCTCGCCGTGGATGCCCAAACCCTGCGGCCCCTGGAACGATTCGCCCGAAAGCTTGAGGACGATCCGCTCATAGACGGGCGCCGCTTTCCCCGCTTCTTTGCGCGCCGCAGCGCTCGGTGCTTTCATTGTTTTTCTCACGTTTTGCCGGCCGGGCTGGCGCAAAATCGCGAAGATTGTAACAGAGAATCGGGCAGCCCGCACGGCCGGGGCCCCCTCGAAAACAGAACGAGCGCTCCCGCATCGCGGAAGCGCTCGCAAAGGACCGCCGGGCTATTTCGCCGGATCAGACGGGCACCGGCGCGCTCGCGGCTTCGCCGGGGGCGGCGCTCCCGTCCTCGCCCACCTTGAAGCGCACGAACCGCCGCACGGCGATGTTCTCTCCGAGATTGGTGATGCACTGGTTGATGAGCTCCGTGATGGTCACCGATTCGTCCTTGATGAAGTGCTGCTCGTACAGGCAGTTCTCTTCGTAGAACTTTTCCATTTTGCCCGCGATGATCTTTTCGATCACCGGATCGGGCTTGCCCGTCGCGCGCGCCTGTTCGCGGTAGATGTCGCGCTCTTTCTCGAGCATCTCCGGCGTCACCTCTTCGCGCCGGACGTACCGCGGATCGAGCGCGGCGATGTGCATGGCGACCTCGTGGCACAGATGCTGGAAGGCCTCCGTGCGCGCGACGAAGTCCGATTCGCAGTTCACTTCCACGATGACGCCGATCTTTCCGCCCGCGTGAATGTAGCTGCCGACCAGCCCCTCGCTCGCCTCCCGCTGGGACTTCTTCGCCGCCGCGGCCTGACCCTTTTTCCGAAGGATGCTGATGGCTTTCTCGATGTCTCCGCCGGCTTCCACCAGCGCCGCGCGGCAATCGCTGAACCCCGCGCCGGTGCGTTCGCGCAACTCTTTCACGAGCTGTGCTGGAATTTGCATGGCTTCCGGTTTGGTGCTCATCGTTCTTTTCTTCTTCTCTCGCGGATTTGGAATTCCTTCGATCCGCGCCCGCTACTTGCACAAAGGGCCCGGCGCGTTTTCTGCGGACGCCGCCGGGCCTGCCGATTTTCGGGCCAGCGCGAAGTATCTAACGCTGAGCTTCCTCGCCAGGCGGAACCGTGGTTGCAGCTTCGGCTTCCGCCGGGACGACTTCTACGGGAACGACTTCCACGGCCGCGGCTTCCACGAAATCGCCTTCCTGCTTTTCATACTGCTCGTAGGCGCTGGTATCCACGTATTCGACCTGCTCCGTCAGCGCCGCGTCGCCGGCGGCCTTCTCTTCGGCCACCTGCGATTGCTGGTAGGCCGCATGCCCTTCGAGGACAGACTCGGAAATCTTTGACGTGAACAAGCGAATCGCGCGCAGAGCGTCGTCGTTTCCCGGAATAATCCAATCCACCAGGTCCGGATCGCAGTTGGTGTCCACCACGGACACGACCGGCACGCCCATGCGGCGCGCTTCCTTCACGGCAATTTCTTCCGCGTTCGAGTCGATCACAAACATGGCGTCGGGGACCTGCGCCATGTTCTCGATTCCCTCAAGGTTCTGATGCAGGTGCTTCAGCTCGCGCTCGAGCCGCGCGCGCTCTTTCTTGGAGAGCTGGTCCATGCGGCCGTCTTCGATCATGGCCTTCAGCAGCTTCATCCGCTTGATGGACTTCTGCAGCGTCGCCCAGTTCGTCAGCGTCCCGCCCAGCCAGCGGTGATTCACGAAGAACGCGCCGCAGCGCTTGGCCTCCTCGGCGACCGCGTCCTGGGCCTGTCGCTTCGTCCCGACAAAAAGAATGGTGTGGCCTTGTCCGGTCAGCTCGCTCACGAACCGGCTTGCTTCGCGGAACATCTTGAGGGTCTTCTGCAGGTCAATGATGTGGATGCCATTGCGCTCGCCGAAAATAAACTCCTTCATCTTGGGATTCCAGCGCCGCGTCTGG
>JBGOWC010000146.1:0-5741 GCA_041478415.1 Terriglobia bacterium | reverse complement strand
CACTACCAATTCGACCAGAAAATACCGCCGGTCGTTTTTCTGCACGATCTCTCGAGCGGCGCGTCCAAACAAATCTTCACCGAGGGCCGCATCCGGCCCTCCGGTTTCGACTGGGCCAAGGATAGCTCCGGCTTCTACGCCGTTGCGCCGTTCTCAAACGATCCGCGCTTTCTGACGGCGTTCAGCCTTTTGCTCTATCACTACGAGGTCGCCAGCGGGAAGATCACGCCGGTGCCTCTCGATTGGGAAAACGGTTTTGGATTTGGCGGCATGGAGATTATTCCCGGTGGATTTGTCGCTCATCTCGCCGCCGGCAGCCGTTCGGAGCTCGCGCGCTACTCCGCTGAAAAGGCCGCGTCCGGCTGGACCTGGCGGCGCGAACCGCTCGCCGGCGATCACGTGAAAAACATTCAGGGCTTCACGGTGAGCGAGGACGGCAAAACGATCCTCTTCCAATACTCGACCGCCAGCAAGATGCCGCAGTGGTACCGCGCGCAGCTCGATGGCGCAAAGATCGTTTCGCCCGTGCAGATCACCAAATTGAATGAGGCGCTGGTCGCCGGGCGCAACTTTGCGAAAACGGAAGTGATTGGCTGGAAGGGCGCGCAGGACGAAGAAGTTGAGGGCATTCTCTACTACCCGACGAATTACGAGCCAGGCAAGAAATACCCGCTGATCACCGCGATTCATGGCGGGCCAACGGGATGGGACATGGACGCGTGGGACGATGAGTGGGCGTATCCCATCAACCTGCTGACCCAGCGCGGCGCGTTTATTCTCCGGCCGAATTATCACGGCAGCGGCAACTACGGCTTGAAGTGGGCGGAATCCATTTGCTGCGGGAAATACTACGACCTGGAGACGCCGGACATAGACAAAGGCGTGGACTACCTGATCGCGCAGGGCAAGGCCGACCCCGACCGGATCGGCACGCTCGGCTGGTCCAACGGTTCCATCCTTTCCATCAGCCTGATCACTACGTATCCCGCGCGGTACAAGATCGCAAGCGTCGGCGCAGGTGATGTCGAGTGGATCAGCGACTGGGGCAACGTGGACTTTGGCGAGGCGTTTGACACCTACTATTTCGGCAAATCGCCGCTCGAAGACCCGGAACTGTACATCCGCAAATCGCCGTTCTTCAAGATGGACAGGGTGCAGGCGCCGGTGCTGATCTTCCACGGCACAGCCGACCGCAACGTGCCGCCGGCGCAGAGCTGGTCATTTTTCCGCGCGCTGCAGTATTACGGCAAGGTTCCCGTGAAGTTCGTCGTCTTCCCGGGCGAACCGCACGGGCCGCGCAAACTCACGCACCAGATGCGGAAAGTTGAAGATGAGCTTGCGTGGTTCGACAAATACTTCTTCAAAACAACAAAGCCCGAGAATGAGGCGCTGAAGGACGGCTCGCCGCTCGAGCAAGCGCTGCGAGCCAAGAGCGCGGGCCGCGTGGACAGCCGCTACGGCGCTGCCTTCGGCAAGACGGGCAAGGCGACAATGATTCCGGAGGTCGTCAAGCGCGGCGTGATGGAAATCGGGCGATTCGAGGTGACTCGCGCGCAGTTGGCGGAATTCGATAAGAACTACAAATTTGCGCCCGGCACGGAAAACTATCCGGCGAACGGCGTTTCGCTGGAACAGGCGAAAGCATACGCGGCGTGGCTTTCAAGACTCACGGGACAAGCCTGGCGCATTCCGAACGACAGCGAGTTGGCTACTCTCACCGAAAATCACGAGGGTGAGAACACGCTCGATGATTGGGCGAGCTACGCGCTGAATCCCGAAGATGCAGCGCGGGTGTCCAAGAAAATCGCCGAGATGCCCGGAGATGCCCCCTTGCTCAGGCCCGTAGGAAGTTTCAGGGGTCAGGGCAAAAGTGATGAGGAGCTCATTTTCGATCTCGGAGGCAACGCCGCCGAGTGGGCCCTCTTGCCGAACGGCACGGGAAGGGCGATTGGCGGGAGCGCCGACCAGCCGACGGATCCGAGGGCAGCGCACGCACCGAGCGCGGCGTATATCGGCTTCCGGGTTGTGCGGGGAGAAGCCAAGGCGCAATGAAGCAGCGCCAGCGTTTGGCGGGGCTCGTTCTCGGCGTCTTGGAATTCTTGTGCTCTGCGGCGAGCGCTAAGGCACAGATTTCTGTTCTGCCCGCGACGACGGAACCGTGGACGCCGAAGGACATGGTGCTGTATGAGAGCGCCGGCTCCGCGCGGATCTCGCCCGACGCTCAGTGGGCCGTGTGGGTGAAGAACTTTGCGGACAAGGAAAAAGACGGCCGATATTCAAATCTCTATCTCACGCACCTTACCGACCGGAAGACGATTCAGCTCACACGTGGGAGCGAATCGCAGGCGCAGCCGCGGTGGTCCCCCAAGGGGAAGTTCATCGCATTTCTGAGCGATCGCAAGTTGCCGAAAGCCGGTAAACGCGACGAAGAAGCTCCTGCGGCAGCCGATGCCAGTGACGATGAGGCCGCGGGCCAAATCTGGTTGATCAATCCCGCGGGCGGCGAGCCCTGGCCGCTGACGAAACTTTCACGCGACGTGCAGGATTTCGCCTGGGCGGATGACGACGCCATCGTCTTCAGCGCGGAAGAGGATGCTTCGTTTTACGAACAGGAGCGAAAAACCAAGAAAGATGATTCGCGGGTGGTGGACGACGACCCTCACACGGCGCCAGTACGGCTATTTCGCGTCAGCGTTTCGGACGAAAAGATCGCGCGCCTGACGCGGAACACGGACTGGATCAGGACGTGGGACCTTTCCCCCGACGGCACACGTGTGGTTGCGCTGCACCAGCAGAAGCTGAACTTTGATTTTTACGAAACACCACTCCCGATCGTATACGTGCACGACCTGAAGACGGGAACCGCTGCGCCGATTTTCACGGACTTGAAAATGCTTCCGTTTTTTCTGCGCTGGACGCGCGACGGCGCGGGAATTTATGCCGTCGAGGAGTATTCCAAGCATCCGGTCTTTCATCAGGCGTACATCCTGCGGGTCCAATACTGGAATTTGAGCGAGAAGAAAACCACGCAGGTAGATTTGCACTGGAATCGTGGACTGGCGTCGGATTTCGAGCCGGATCAGTTTTTCAGCGTGACACACGACGGGTTTTTTACGCTGCTCGCGGACGGCTTTCACGTGCAGCCGGCGTTCTTCTCGAAGCGAGGCGACGCATGGACGCAGACTCTCGTCGCCGGTGAGCATGCGCGCAACCTGTACGACACGGCGCTTTCACTCGACGAAAAGGCGCTCTTGTACAACACCTCCACTTCGAGCACGCCGCCGCAGTGGTACGCCGCAAAGATTGAGGGCGCGAAGATCGTCTCACCGGCACAGTTTACGGATCTGAACCCGCAGTGGAAGAATCGCCGGTTCGCAAAGACGGAATTGATCCGCTGGAAGGGCGCGAAGGACGAGGAGATCGAAGGCATTCTCTACTATCCCTTCGACTACCAGCCGGGGAAGAAATATCCGCTCGTGACCGGCCCGCACGGGGGTCCGTCATCTTCCGATTACGACATGTGGAACGAGGACTCGTCGTATCCCTCGATCCTGCATGTGCAGCGTGGCGCGTTCTATCTCCGGCCGAACTATCACGGCAGCGCGAATTACGGCCTCGATTTCGTCGAGTCCATCGGCTACGGCAACCAGTACGACCTAGAAATTCCGGACATGGAAAAGGGTGTGGACTTTCTTATCGCCAAGGGCCTTGTGGATTCGGAGCGGATCGGAGCGGGTGGATGGTCGTACGGAGGAATCATCACCATTGCCCAAATCGTGGAGAATCCGTCGCGCTACAAAGTGGCGACCGTCGGCGCGGCCAACGTGGAATACATCAGCGACTGGGGAAATATCTATTACGGTCACGCGGGGAATACCTATTATCTCGGCAAGACGCCTTTTGAAGATCCGCAGCTCTATGTGAAGAAGTCGCCGTTTTTCCGGTTGGATCGAGTCACCGCGCCGACGCTCATCTACACGCCGGCGGAAGACGTCAACGTTTCCAACAACCAGGGCTGGTCGCACTTTCGCGCCATGCAATATTTCGGCAAAGCGCCGGTAAAGTTCATCGTCTTTCCCGGCGAGCCGCACGGCTTAAAGAAGTTGTCGCACCGCATCCGCAAGGTTGAAGAGGATATGGCGTGGTTCGACCGCTACCTTTACAAAATCGACGCTGCAAGGAACGAAGCGCTGAAACCCGATGCGCCGCTGGCAGATGCATTTCAACGGATGGGCATATTAAAACACGGAACACGGTATGGCATCCGGTGGACAAGACCTGGCAGTGGATCCCCGGTCGTTCCCATTCTGACGCCGGAGATGGTCAAGCGAGGAGAACTCGCCATCGGCCGGTTTGAAATCACGGCCGCGCAATTTGCCGAGTTCCGAAAACTGGTTCGTCCTGCAATTGGCTTTGAAAACCGTGCGATGAGCGGGATCACTCTTGAAGACGCGCAAGCGTATGTCGGATGGCTCAGCCAACTAACCAAGCAGATTTGGCGGCTGCCGTACGAGGATGAGGTGAAGGACCTCTACGAGAAGCGCGAGGGCGAAAACACACTGGATTACTGGGCCGGGTATGCGCCAAGTCCGGGGGATGCGGCGCAGCTGCGCGAAGAGGCGAAAAAACTCGGTGGCACGGCGCCGCTTCTGAAAGAAGTCGGCAGCTTCCACGGCCAGGGCAAAGACGATGAAGAGCCCATCTATGACCTCGGCGGCAACGTGGCCGAGTGGGTGCTGACGCGAGACGGCAAGGGCAAAGTGATCGGCGGGAGCGCCGATTGCCCCGCAGAGTCGAAATCAAACTGCACGCCCGCGCCGGAATACATCGGCTTCCGCGTCATCCGCGGCGCGCCGAAGGAGAAAAAATAGCCCATGCATGGAAAAACCAACGTAGTGGGAATGGGCTTGCTCTTCTGCCTTCTGTTTGCAGGTTTCGCAGCAATTGGCGGGCACAATCAATCTGTGGCCGTTGTTTCGTCAGAACCGTTTCTCGCCGCGACGTACCGCAATGCAAGGGGCGAGACGATGCCGTATCGCCTGTTTGTCCCGCCGAGTTACGATGCGAAGCAGAAATTTCCGCTCGTGTTGTGGCTGCACGGCGCAGCGGGGCGCGGCGATGACAATACTTTGCAGATTTCCGGAGGAAATACGCTTGGAACGCACGTTTGGACGAAGCCGGAAAATCAGGCGCGCATTCCTGCGTTTGTGCTGGCGCCGCAGTGCCCCGCAGGCAAGTTCTGGGCGCGCCCCTGGGGCGACAAGCCGCCGGACATGCTGCGGCTGGCCCTCGAAATTCTGGATGCCGTGCAGAAGGAGTACGCGATTGACTCGGACCGTGTGATCGTCACGGGGCAATCCATGGGTGGCGAAGGGGCGTGGGCTGCGTTGATGCACGCGCGCGGTCGCTTTGCCGCCGCCATTCCCCTTTGCGGGTACGGTGAAGACGGTGACGTCCAGCGCGTGGACCGCGTGCCGGTTTGGGTCTTTCAGGGAGTGTACGACCCCGTGGTGCCGGTCACCTGGGCGCGCGAATGGGTGGCGGCCTTGCGCAGGGCTGGAGGGAACGTCCGATACACAGAGTATCCGGGAGTGGGCCACCAGGTCTGGGAAAAAGCATTTCTCGAGCCGGAGCTTGTTTCCTGGGCGGCAGCGCAGAGGCGCTAGGATACCCCTCCCCCTGGGGGCAACCTATAAGGATATCATTCCAAAGAGCTTAGGCGCGTGGGGTCTGCGAAGGAT
>JBGOWC010000331.1:0-3042 GCA_041478415.1 Terriglobia bacterium | reverse complement strand
CGTTCGGCGCGAGAGTAAGGCGCGCGTGATTGCTATGATTGGAGCGCTCGCGGCGCTGGCAATGGTCTTGATGAAGGTTTTGCCGGGGGTGCCGGGGCACTTCAACCGCGCGGAGTGGCTCGCGCTGGGCATGTGGGCGTTATCGGGAGCCGCGCTCTACCGGCGATCTGGGTCTCTGACAGAGAAGGCAAAGGTCCCAGCTTAAACGAACTTCGCCGCGTCCGCCGAGGCTCAGTTCGGGTGCCGATAATTTCTCGTATATACTGCCATCGGCTGCATCACTTTCTGTTCACATGATCCCCTATCTTCATATCGGCCCGCTGACGATTCCGACGTTTGGTCTGATGGTCGCCAGCGGCCTGCTCGTCGCGGCCTACGTCCTCCAGGCGGATTTCAACCGCCGGAAGCTCAGCGCCGACGCATTCATGATCATCGGCATCGCCGGCCTCGCGGGCCTCGCCGGTGCGCGTCTGTATCATCTCCTCGAAAGTCCGCGTGAATTTTTCGCAGATCCCTGGCCGCAGCTCTTCAGCCGCTTCGGATTCGCCTGGTTCGGCGGCCTCCTGGGAGGATTCATCGCGCTGGTAATTCTTGCGCGGCAGGCGAAGATTCCTCTGCTGGAATTTCTCGACGCCAGCTCGCCGGCCGGCGCGGTAGGGTATGCCATCGGCCGAATTGGCTGCTTCCTCTCCGGCGACGGTGATTACGGTGTGCCAACCTCGTTGCCCTGGGGCATGAGTTTTCCGAACGGCGTCGTCCCCACGTTCGAGCGCGTCCATCCGACGCCGCTCTACGAGCTCTTGATCTGGCTCGCGATTGCCGCGTTTCTCTGGCGCATGGGCGCGAAGGCCCTGCGCGGGCCGAAGTTTCAAGGCAAGATTTTCTGCAGTTACCTGCTTTTCACTGGGCTCGCTCGATTCCTCATCGAATTTATTCGCATCAACCCGCGTTCGTTTTTTGGTCTCTCCAATGCGCAAACGGCCAGCCTTCTTTCCATCTTGATCGGCGCCCTCTTGCTTGGATTCCTGAAAGCCCATTCCAAAGATGGAAAAAAGAATACAGGCTGAGCGGGCCATCTTTCCCTGCCGAGGCGCCCAACCTTACAGATTTTCAGCAGATTTAGAGAAACCCTTCTTGACACTCCGCGTCTTGCAGGCAGAAAATAAAACATCGGGGCGTGCAATGGGGTGTCGCACCCGGCGTCCATTCATGGGCGAGTTTATGCGCTGTCATTCGATTGGGGGAGATATGAAAATTTTGCGCGTGGTTGTGTATCTGCTTGTCGTGCTTCTGGTCGGCTATGCGGCGTTTGCGCAAACCTTTCGCGGGAGCATCCTGGGCACGGTAACGGATTCGGCCGGCCTGGTAGTGAGCGGGGCGAAGGTGACCGTGAAGAATACGGACACAGGGCTGACCCGCGAAGCGACCACGAGTGATGACGGCAGCTATGCCGTCTCCGAGCTGCCCATCGGGATTTACAGCGTCACAGTGGAGAAGGACGGCTTTCGCACGGGCGTGGTGAGCGGCATCCGTGTCGAGGTTTCGACCGACCGGCGCGCCGACGTGACCCTTCAGCCGGGCGAAATCGCGCAGAGAATCGAAGTGTCTGGCGACACTCTGCCGCAAGTGGAATCCAACTCGAATACGATGGGCGGCATCATCGAAGCCAGAATTCTGACCAATCTGCCGGTGAACGGCCGGGACTACCAGAAGCTGATTTTCCTGGTCCCGGGCGTTACAGGTTCACCCGATGCGATCACGGATTCGCCGGGATCGTTCGGCGTGTTCTCGGTGAACGGCGCGCGCGGCCGCGCGAATAATTTTCTCCTCGACGGCACGGATATGAACGACGGCTACCGGAACGATCCGGCGATCAACGAGGCAGGCGTATTCGGCACGCCCGCAACGATCCTGCCGGTGGAAGCCATCGCCGAACTCCGCGTGCTCTCAAACTTCGAGGCGGAATACGGCCGTAGCGCCGGCGGCGTGGTCAACGTCGTGACCAAGAGCGGGACGAACCAGTGGCACGGGTCCGGCTTTGAGTTTTTCCGCAACACAAATCTCAATGCGCGCAACTACTTCAACAAGGTCCCTCAGCCTCAGCAGCCTTTCCACAACAACCAGTTCGGCGGGTCGCTGGGTGGCCCGATTGTCAAGGACAAGACGTTTATCTTCGTGGACTACGAAGGGATGCGCGAGACGGGGAAGGAAGCGAGTCCCGCGTGCGTTCCGACAGCGGCCGATCTCGCCACGGCAACCGCAAATATCGGCGGGGCGGCGAACATCAACCAGGTGATCTCAAAACTTCTGGCATTGAATCCCTGGCCGCAAGCGACCGATTCGAGCACCGATTGCCTGGCGGACGGATCCGGCACGAACGCGGAGTTGGCCACACCGTTCAAGAATCGAGTGGACAGCGCGATCTTCAAGATCGACCACAATTTTAACAAAGACAATCTGCTGACGGGGCGGTACTACTTTGGGGACAGCGACCAGAGCTTCCCGCTGGCGCTCGTGGGCGGCGGGCTGCTGCCGAACTACAACACGTTTACGCCGACTCGCGTGCAGCTCGTCTCGCTATCCTTCGTTACCGTAGTCAACCCCGCGCTCGTCAATGAGGCTCGCCTCGGCTGGAACCGTTTTGCCGAGGGCTTCTTCCCGGAGGATCGCAGCTTCGATCCTGCATCCATTGGACTCAACACCGGCGCGAGTTCTTACAATTTCGGTTTGCCGATTATCACGGTGGCGAATCTCGCACAGCTCGGTTCGGACAAGGGAAATCCCCGGCAGCGCGTGGATACGAACTGGCACTACATCGACAACATTTCATGGAAACGCGGGCGGCACGATATCAAGCTGGGTTATGAATTCCGGCGCACGTCAATTTCGCAGATCTTCAACCGGCGCTTCCGCGGCGGGCTGGATTTTGCCAGCTTCGAAGAATTCCTGCAGGGAATCCCCGATGGCGGGCTGCAGTACGCGGGAAACACAAACCGCAATACATGGGAGAACTCGCATGCGTTCTACGTCCAGGACAGCTTT
>JBGOWC010000140.1:0-5834 GCA_041478415.1 Terriglobia bacterium | reverse complement strand
GATGGCCCACACGCCGCTGAGGATGACCATCGCAGAAGCACACGCCGAGGTGAAAGAAGGGTGGGCCCATTCGTACAGCCCGGAAGCCATGGCGCAAGCTGTCGATTCGCTCAAGGACAAGCCGTTGGGCTATCGCATAAACATTTTCATCGCCCGAATGTGTTTCCGGGGAATCTATTTCCCCCAAATGGGTCCTTTGTCGTGGTTGAAATTGATTTATCAGAATCGCCGTACAATTTCCAGCCTCGTCAGAGAGGGTTTCTCTACTTGGCGCGGCCGGTCTATCAGCACTCCGCCGACTAGACCTTTGGAAGTGGAGTCGGCGTGAAGTAGCGGCCGTGCGGCACCGCGAAGTTCTTATCTTTCTGGATCAACCTCAGGCCCGCCGGCGAACAATCAGCGCGGGCAATCGGAAACTGACCCGCTCGCTCTTAACTTGAAGCCAGGGCCGAATCCCCGCCGCCGGGCGAAAGTGTTTCCCGAAGCAAATCTTCAACGTCCCCCATTTTGTCGCCCAGCAAATTCAGCTTGCGCGACAGGCTTTGAATTTCGGATTCAGCGCGGCGATTGACTTCGTAGTCGAGCTCGCCGCGGAGGCGATCCTTCGTGTCCTGCCGGTTTTGGCTCATCATGATGACCGGCGCCTGGATGGCCGCGAGCATGGAGAGGAACAGGTTCAGCAGAATGAAGGGATAGGGATCCCAGGCGGATCGCTCCAGAAATAAGTTGGCGGTGGCGTAGGAGATGATGACGAGGCCAAACATGATGATGAACGTCCACGATCCGCCGAATCCGGCGACGAGGTCGGCAATGCGCTCGCCAAAGGTTGCATCCTGCTCGATCATCTCGTTCGGGTTGCGGCTGGCGCGTACGCGCACGAGCTGCTGGGAGGCATGGAACTGGCGGCCCAGCACCGTCAGCATGTCCATGCCCGCCATCGGCTTGCGTTGCAGCAGAACGGCGATGTCGTCGCGGCTGACTTCGATGCAGACCGTCTCCTCGAGGGCGATGGCGTTGGTTTGATGCGCGGTCTGCTCGAGCATGGAGGCGAAGCCGAAGAACTCGCCGTGAGCGGGCTCGTCCACGACGACTTCCTGATGGTCTTCGTCCACCGTGGTGACGCGCACGGTCCCGGAAACCATAACGTAGGCTTGACCGCTGGGGTCGCCCATCTTGTAGATGCGCTGGCGCGGGGCGAACTTCTTGAGCTCGACCTGTCCGGCCAGGACAGCCGTTTCCTCTTCGTCCAGCAGGGCGAAGAGCGGAACATGTTTCAATTCTTCCGGGTTGCACGCCATCGGTCACCTCGTCGGGTAGGAGTGGATCGCCAGCTCTTGTAGCATAGCCACACTGGGCTGTGCATCTACAGTTCTGCCGCAAACCCCGCACGGATCCTTCGCTTCGTTCAGGGCGGGCAAGAGTGGCCGTGCCACTCGCAGACGCTTCAGCGGTTTTTCCAATGCGGTTTGCGTTTTTCGATGATAGCGCGCAGGCCTTCCTGCGAGTCTTCCAGGTGGTACAGCTCGTTGAGGAAAATGTTCATCGAGTTCTTGAGGCCGTCACGCAGGGATTTGCCCATGCCGCCAAGGATGGCCTTCTTTGCCATCGTCAGCACCGGGCCGGAGTGCCCGGAAATGCGCTCGATGAGTTCGTTTACGGTGTGCTCGAGCTTGGCCTCCGGCACCAGGCGATTGACAATGCCAAGCTCGAGTGCGCGCTCGGCGGTGATGGGCTCGCCAGTGAGGACCAGCTCTAACGCAATCTTCGGCCCGACGAGGAACGGGAGAATCGTCGAAGCCAGCGGCGGAAAAACGCCGATGGTAATCTCCGGCTGGGCGAAACGCGCCTTCGGTGTGGCAATGACAAGGTCGCCGAACGCGGCCAGCTCCGCGCCGCCGCCGATGGCGGGGCCGTTCACGACGCAAAGGACCGGCTTGCCGACTTCCAGCATCGCGGCGAATGCGCCGTGGAATGCATCGAGCATCTGGAAAACGCGCTGCGGGGTGTATTCGCCGATGTCAATGCCGCCGGAGAAAACCTTGCACGCGGAATCGAGGACGACGAGTTTCACTTCGCCCTTTTCGCCGAGCCATTCGATCCCGTCGGCGATTTCGCGCAGCATCGCCTCGTTGAGGAGGTTGTGCTCGGGGCGGTCGAGGGTCATGCGCGCGACGCTGCCCTCCACGCGCAGCTTGACGAATTGGAACTGGTCGGGCTTCCGCCGCTCGGGCCGGGTCTGAAAATCCTGGGTGTTGACGGGCTCAACCATGAAACTTCCTCCTCAGTGCTGCGGAAGGGCTCCTAACATGTTTCGAGTGCCAGCGCGACGCCGAGTCCGCCGGAAACGCAAAGTGTCGCGAGGCCCCGTCGGTGGGGCTTCGCATTATCGTGACGCAGGGCGTGCAGGAGCGTGGTGGTGATGCGCACTCCGGTGCAGCCGATGGGATGGCCGAGGGCGATGGCGCCGCCGTTCGGATTCAGCCGGGCGCGGTCAAAGTGCAGCTCGCGATCGCAGGCGAGCACCTGCGCGGCAAATGCTTCGTTCAACTCGACGGCATCGTAATCCGCAAGCTTCCAGCCGGTGCGCTTTTCGAGTTTTTCCACGGCAGGGACGGGGCCGACGCCCATAATGCGCGGGTCCACGGCGACGACGGTGGCGTCCACGATGCGCGCGAGCGGCTTCACGTTCAGCTCGCGCAGCTTTGCTTCGCTGACCAGGACAACGGCCGCGGCGCCGTCGGTGATTCCGCTGGCGTTGCCGGCGGTGATGCTGCCGTCTTTCGCAAAAACCGGCGGCAGCTTGCGGAGACTTTCGAGCGTGGTATCGGCCCGCACATGCTCATCCTGCTCGATGCGGCTTTTCTTGCCTTTCGCATCCACGCGCTCGATGGGCACGATTTCCGCAGCGAAACGAGATTCACGCGCGGCCCGCGCGGCGCGCTGCTGACTTTCGAGCGCGTAGGCATCCTGATCGTCGCGGCTGATGACGTACTGCCGCGCCAGGACTTCGGCGGTCTCGCCCATGATCATTCTTGAAATCTGACAGAAAAGGCCGTCGCGGTACATCGCGTCCACGAGCGGCTGGTGTCCGATCTTGTATCCCCAGCGCGTGTCCGCAAGATACGGAACGCGGCTCATGGATTCCGCGCCGGCTGCGACGACGATATCCGCCTCGCCAAGAGCGATCTGCTGCCAGCCGAGGAGGATGGCGCGCAGACCCGAGGCGCAGGCCATGTTCAGGGTGAATGCGGGAACGTCGTCGCCGAGTCCCGCGCGCCAGGCGATCTGCCGGCCGAGGTTCGGCCCGACGCCCGCGGGCCGTGCGTTGCCGACGATAACTTCGTCCACCCGGTAGCGCGTTGTGCGCGCGGCGGAAGCGGCGTTTCGAGAAAAATGTGGAATCGCGGCCCAATCGGGTTTTTCGACGGGGGTACGCTCGGCGGGGACTTCACTGAACGCGCGTTCGAGCGCGGCACGGACGGCGATGACGCCGAGGTCCGCGGCGGTCAGATCGGCGAGCGCGCCGCCAAACTTGCCGATGGGCGTGCGCGCCGCACTGGCGATATAAACAGTTTTGCTCATCGAAGAATCCTCTCGATGCTAGCATAAGGCCGCCGCGTGTCCGTTCACCCCAGAAGAAATGCGTGCGCAATCGGTCGTGGCGTGACCGCGCAATAGGGGAAGCACGGGAAGGGTGCAGCGCGCGCGGAGTGGTGTATCTTCAAGAGCCGATGCAGACTCGCCGGCGCTTGCCGCGGTTTCTTGTCCTCTCCCTGTGTGGGGTTTCGTTTGCGGGATGGCCGTCTGAGTTGTCTACGGGAGAAGGACCAGATGAATTCCAGCCTGGACGAGCCGCTATTGGGGATTGTGCCATGAACAAAGAGGACGCGATTGCGCGGGAATGGGCCGGCGGGTTGGATGACGCGGGTTTTCCGCCGAGGGAAGCGTGGGAGAGTGCGACGCCCATCTCCTTCTGCGCCGACTGGAAGGGAAAAAATCCGGACCCGCAACGTGAGACGGAGGTCCGCCTTCTGTGGTCGCGCGAAAATTTGTTCCTGCGCTTCCGTGCGCGCTATCGCGTGATGACGGTTTTCGCAGACGCCGAGCCGAACGGCCGGCGCGACCTGCTCTGGGAGCGAGACGTCGCTGAGGCATTTCTTCAACCGGATCCGGCCCAATCGCGGCACTACAAAGAGTTCGAGGTCAGCCCGAACGGCTATTGGATTGATCTGGACATTGCGCCGGAGGGAAAGAGCGATCTGCGGAGCGGACTCAAGCGCCGCGTTGTGTTGGACGAATCGAAGAAAATCTGGACGGCAGAGCTAACAAGTCCGATGAAGGCGCTTGTCGAGCGCTTTGATCCGGACGCAGTCTGGCGAGTGAATTTCTATCGCGTGGAGGGGCCGGAGGAGCCGCGATTCTATTCGGCATGGCGGCCGACCGGCACGGAGCGACCGAACTTTCATGTCCCGGAGGCGTTCGGAAGGCTTGTCTTCGCGCGCGCGGGAGACAAGAAGTGACGCTGCCATTGGCTGCAAATTCCTAGCGATCAAATGATGGGTGGCGGCGGAGAATGCCGGGTCAAGCTCTCGCGCTCGGCGTGCACGTCGTCCCCGCGCAATTCCCGCAGGGCGTAGGTCACGAATTCAGCGGTGACTCTCTTGCGCCAGGTCATGTCGAAATCCGTGTTGTCGAGGGGCTTGGCGATTCGGGCGGCGAGAACGGCAGCCTCCGCAATGGCCTCCTGGGTTAGGGAACGCCCCAAGAGAGATTTCGCTGCGTCGCCGGCTACGAGGGGGCGCGAGGCTGCGGAGCCCACAACGATCCGGGCATCTTCGACAACACCATTGCTGGAAAGGCGAGCTGCCGCGGCTACGGACAATACGGGAAAGTCGAAAGAGCCGCGGCGCCGCAGCTTCCAGTAGGTGCTCTTCCAGCCGTCAAGCGAATCCAGCAATACTTCCGCCAGAATTTCGTCCGGCCTGCGCTTCGTGTAGTTGATGCCGTCATTGTTGTACAGGTCGGCAAGCAAGACTTCGCGCTCTTCGGAGCGCGAGACCAGGCGGACGCGGGCACCGAGAGCGATGAGAGCCGGCGCCGTGTCCGTCGAAGAAACGGCGACGCATTTCGGACTTCCGGGCGCGACCCAGCACGTGGTGCCGTCTTTCTTCAGGCAAAAGTTGATGGCCTTCCGCCATTCATAGCTTTGGTCGTAGTAATTGCAGCGTGTATCCAGGCAGAGATTTCCTCCGAGCGTGGCCATGTTTCGGATTTGCGGAGTGGCCACCAGGGAAGCGGCTTGCGACAAGGCGGTCAAACCATTTCGGAAGCGGGGATCTTCGGCTATCTCGGTGAGCGTGAGGCACGCGCCGAGCCGCGAAGCCGAATGGCTGATTTGAACCTGGCTCAAACCTTCGACCGAACGAAGACTCATCAGGGTGCGCGGGACCTGTTGCCTGCGCTTCATGTTGGGAAGCAGGTCCGTGCCGCCCGCGAGCGGCATCGTGCTTGGCCCCTGGCCGTCCAGAATTCGCGCGGCTTCTTCCAGCGTGCGCGGGGCGCGAAACTCGAAAAGGGGCAGTCGCATCATGAGCTGAGTACCTTTTCTTTCTCCGACCGGGGTTTCGTGCGCCGGGGAACATCGTTCACCGCATTGCCATCGCCACCTTCCCACGGGGGAGGAACGCGGAGGGATTCCGGCCAATTGACGTGCGGAAAGTGATCCGGTCCAAAGCGTGGAGCGCGGCCCGCTTTCTTTTCCGCAAGCGCCTTCATTATTTTTTCGGGCGTGATGGGAACTTCATCAATGCGCACGCCGACGGCGTCGTAAACGG
>JBGOWC010000133.1:0-5933 GCA_041478415.1 Terriglobia bacterium | reverse complement strand
GTCTACCCCATGGATCGCGTCTGGCCAGATACCACCGGGCGCGCCGGGATCAGCCTTGCTACCAGCGCTTCGGCGATCCCTTCTGGCGCCATTGAGGCCGGGCGAGAAGCGGCTCCCAGGCGCCGGGCGTTTCCTGCGGCAAGTGTGCCGCGTGCCTTTCCGGAAATGACAATCGCTGCCGCGAATTCACGAATCTCGGGTACATCCGCGACGGCGGCTGCGCGGAATTCGTGCGCTGCCCGGAAGTAAATTGCATGCCTTATCCGGAAAATCTTTCTTTCGCAGAAGCCGCGGCCGTCCCGCTAGTTTTTCAAACCGCGTGGCACATGCTCGTCGGGCGCGCGGATCTGCAGCCGGGCGAGGACGTTTTGATTCTCGGCGCCGGCAGCGGCGTGGGCAGCGCGGCGATCCAGATCGCGAAATTCCTCGGCGCGCGCGTGATCGCCACGGCAGGCAGCGAGGAAAAACTTGACAAGGCGAGGGGGCTTGGCGCGGATGAAACGATTCATCACGGCAAGCAGAAAATTCGCGATGAAGTGAAGAAGTTAACGAATCGCCGCGGCGTGGACGTGGTCTTCGAGCACGTGGGAACGGCGACGTGGGAAGAGAGCATGGCGAGTGTCGCGGCAGGTGGGCGGCTCGTGACCTGCGGGGCGACCACCGGCTTCGACGCCAAGATTGATATTCGGTTTCTCTTTAGTCGGCAGCTTTCGGTACTGGGCTCGTACATGGGCACGAAGAGCGAACTGCTCACGGTGCTAAAGCTGGTGGCCGCGGGCCGGCTCAAACCGGTGGTGGATCGCGTGATGCCGCTCTCCGCCTGCGCCGAAGCCCACGCCTACCTTGAACAAAGCAAGCAATTCGGAAAAGTGGTGCTGACGGTGTAAGAGTGCGTGACGCGTCCGCTTACTTTGGGGCTGTGGCGGGCGCGGTCTTCATCTCGAAGTGAATGACTTCGAGCGGGTTGTCGCTGGCGTTTTCGTCGGCATGGCGGTGCGCGGATCCCCACGCGACCGCCCCGGCAGACGCCTTGCCTTCCGTGGGCTTTCCATCGGCGTCGGTACCCTTCGTCCAGAGGTCCGTGAGCAGCACATATACGCCCGGTCCGTGCTCGTGGAGCGGGGCCCTCTCGTGCGGGGGCACAGTCCAGCGCAAAACACGCACCTGATCGTTTTCAAATTCCACTTTGCAATGCTGGGGGTCAATCTTTACTGGATCAGGCGAAGGCGCGGGCAAGGGCGCGCCCGGCTTGCCGATGAATTCGATTTCGACGGCCTCACTTGGGCGGTCACCGATGTTTTCAACCATATGCGGCTGAGTAAGAGGATCGATCCAGAAAGTTTTTCCGGCGCTGGCCGTGATTTCCGCGACCTTCCCATCGGCCGTGGTCGAGCGAGTATGCGTGTCCGTCATCCAGACGCCCACGCGAGCGGGATGCGTGTGAAAGGATGACTTCTCGCCGGGCGCGTAGCGATTTCGGAGGACGCGCACCTGGTCATTTTGAAATTCCACTTTCACGTGGTCGGCATTCACGACGACAGGGTCCTGGGCGAACGCAGCAGTTGAAAGGATCGTGCAGCCCAGCAATCCGATGATTCCGCGCATCAAGCCTCCTCGAGAAAACTTGCAATTGCGAGAGCCAGCACGCTAGAACGAGGGCGAGAGTTCGTCAAGTGGTGTTTAGATTTTCTGGTGCAGGCGAACTGTGAGAAAATGGAGAAGCAGGGCCGAGATGAATTCATGAGCATTTCGCTGGGCAAGAACGTCACGCTGACAAGGCCGGACGACTTCGGGAAGCTGCTCGAAGACGAAGGAATTCTCTTTGTACAGCTCGACAAGGTCGTGAACTGGGCGCGGAAGAGTTCCGTTTGGCCGCTGGGGTTTGGCCTCGCCTGCTGCGCAATCGAGATGATGTCCATGGCGGCGGCGCGGTACGACGTGGCGCGTTTCGGCGCCGAAGTGTTTCGCCCGTCGCCGCGGCAGGCGGATTTGATGATCGTCGCGGGCAGGCTTTCGCAAAAAATGGCGCCGGTGATCAAGCTGCTCTACGATCAGATGCCGGAGCCGAAGTGGGTGATCTCGATGGGGGCATGCGCTACCTCCGGCGGCGTCTTTAATAATTACGCCATCGTGCAGGGGTGCAACCAAGTGATCCCGGTTGACGTATACGTGCCGGGCTGTCCGCCGCGCCCCGAGGCGTTGCTGTACGCGATTCTTCAGTTACAGAAAAAAATCGAGAACGAGCGCGGCTCCTTCAAGCGCGCTCTAAATCTCGCCTGATTCTCCGAGGACGGCGGCCCATGTCCCCCAGTTCCGATCCCGCTCGCCAGCTCTTGCGTCACACGATCGCGACCGTTGCCTACCGCGGCGGCAAAGCCCTGCGAGGCGCGCCCGAGAGCTTCGCGGATTTCCGCGCGGGCGAGAAAACGCGCACGCCGGCGCAAATCCTGGCGCACATCGGGGATTTATTCGACTGGGCGCTTTCGCTCGCGCGAGGCAAGCAAGAATGGCGCGATTCAACGCCGCTCGACTGGAACAGGGAGGTGGACAGGTTCTTCGCGGCGCTGAAATCCTTCGATGATTATCTTGGTTCTGCAGAACTGCTGCACGAAACGCCGGGAAAACTTTTTCAGGGGCCGATTGCTGACGCGCTGAACCACATCGGGCAGATCGCCATGTTGCGGCGGATGGCGGGTGGGCCCATTCGCGGCGAAAACTACCACAAAGCGGACATCACCGCCGGCCGCGTTAGCGCAGAGCAATCCGCACCGCGCCGCGAATTCGACTGATCGCTGGGGAATCTACGCTTTGGATGGTTACCGAGCCAAGCGCGAGACAAGTCTTCAGCGGCGCCGAACTTACGCGAGCCGATCCATCAACTCTTGGGTCAGCGACACCAAATTCTCTACATGCTCCCTAGATGCATGCCCAGATTGCCTGCGCGAGCGCCAAAAGCGCGGCCGCCGCGATGCTGACGCCGACTACAATGAGGCATCCGACGATCACGGCCGCGATGGGACCCGGTCCTCCGATTGCAGTAATGCCTGCGGCGATGAGGCAGGCGATGACCACGGCGAGAAGCCACAGGCCGATGTTAGGAAAGTTTGCCTTGAAGGCAGCCCATATACAGGAGAACATCGCGTTATCCTTTCCTCGTGCTGTTGAAGCCAAAAACAGCCAGCAATGACGCGAAAACAAATAGCCCTCGGTGGGCATCGCCGACGATGTTGTACAGATAGGCGTATCCCGCGCCCACAATCCCCAAGAGCAAAGATCCCATGATTTTCTTGCCCATTGATTCCTCCTTAGAGGGACTAGCGAATACGGGGACCGTATGTTTAATTACCGCTGTTGTCAACTACAAGTGATCGAGGAGCCACAATTTCTGGTGGAAACCTGGTCGTTTCAGGGTCGCCAGAAATCGGGACAGCTTTTCCGGCATCGAGCTAGACAACAGGGAGTCGAATCACTTCTGCGGAGCCGTTCACGTATTTCACTACGCTACCGCGATCACCGAACTCGCGGCGAAGGTAGCCCATACCGATGGTACAGCCCAGAGCAGGAGAGAAAGCCGCGCGTGTGACCAGTCCGGCTTCTTTTGAGTCAGCGAGCAAAGGCGTTCCTGCAGCAGGGGCTTCCGTACCCGAAAACTTGAGCAATACACGAACGCGGTTCACGTGGCCGCGGGAGCGCACGCGCTCGACGATTTCCTGACCGGTGTAGCATCCCTTTGTGTAGCTGATGTGGCTGTCCTGCAAGCCGGCTTCGTGGGGGATTTGCTTTTCGCCGAAGTCGTAGCCGTACCAGGGGACGCCCTGTTCGAGGCGCAGCGCATTCAGCGCCGTGTAACCCATCGGTCCACCGCCGATCGCGCGCGCCGATTCAAGCAGTTCCTTCCAAAGTGAGAGAAGGTGACTCCGCTCGACGAGGAATTCCGCGCCGGGAATTCCTCCGGGTGAGCGCCGAACCAGGCGAAAGGGAATCAAGGAGGATTTTGTTCGTGTCTCCACGTGCCCGAGTTCGGAAATCGTTGCGAACTCCACGCCGCAAAGCGCGAGGACAACTACAGCGGCCTTCGGCCCTTCAAGAGCGAGTGTTCCGTAGCGTTCGGTCTCATCGGTCAGCGTCACGTCGTCCATGATGATGTATTTGTCGAGCGCGGCGATGAGCGGCTCGCGGGTCATGGCGTAGGAAACACCGAATAGGTTTTCAGGGAAAGCGTAGACCTCCACTTCCGCGAGGATGTGTCCCTGCGGATTGAGCAACAGCGAAGGGTTTCCCTGGCCCGGCGAGAGATCACGAATGTTATTCGTGAGGATGGCGTTGAGGTAGCGCACGCGGTCCGCGCCGGTGAAGGAAAGATAGGCGCGGTAGTTCTTGTCGAGAAGCGCGACGGATTCCCGCGCGAAACGGTATTCCGCTTGCCAATCGCCGAACGAATCGGGCAGGGCGCAGCCGAACCAGACACCCATCGTCGCGCCGGCGGCGCGGTGTGCGTCGGCCAGCGGCGTTTCCATCGCGGTCGTTGTACTGGGAGAGCTCATGGCGCGTGCCTATGCGCATCTTAGCAGAGCGGCGGCGGATGCTATACTTCGCGCGATGAACGAAAACGCAGGAACGATTCACGCGGCGGGCCACTCGATCATTCACGAGATTATTCCCGTCGGGTGGCTGCAGTGCAACTGCTCGATCATCGGCGACCCGGCGACGCGCGAAGCGCTGGTGCTTGATCCCGGCGACGAGGTCGAGAAAATTCTCGAAATCCTGCAGCGGCACAACCTCACCGTCAAGGCAATCGTCAGCACGCACGCGCACATCGATCACGTCGGCGGGCTCAAGAAACTGCACGACGTGACCGGCGCGCCGGTGATGATGCATGCGGACGACCTGGCGCTCTACCACGCGCTCGACGTCCAGGCCGCGTGGATCGGGATGCAGCCGCCGGAAGTGACCGAAGTCCACCAACTCTTGAAAGAGGGAGACGCTTTGCGCTGGGGGCCCTTCGAGGCGCAGGTGCTACACACCCCGGGGCACACGCCGGGAAGCGTGAGTTTGTATCTGCCGCGCGATGGCGGAAGGATATCGCTGAGCACGCCGCATCTCTTTGCCGGGGACACGCTCTTTGCCGGAAGCATCGGCCGCACGGATCTCTGGGGAGGCTCGTTTGAGGAGATCATGAAATCGCTGCGAGGGAAGCTGCTGGCGCTTCCCGACGAAACGAGGGTGTTCCCAGGCCACGGTTCGGCCACCACGATTGGCGCCGAGCGCGCGTCGAATCCGTTTCTTCTTAAACAATAACTTCTTCCGGAAAAACAAATCTTTCTATTGCGGCGCGGAGGCGTCCCCTTCGCGGCGCAGCTCCTCCATGACGGATTGGAGAAGCTCCTTGGCGTGGACCAGCTCCCGCGAAATCATGCGGATATCCATGGCGGGCTCGGCGGGATTGCGCTGGCTGTGGCAATAGACGCCATGCTGGCCGACGAGGACGAGGGCGTTCGTCAGACGATCGAGGGAAACGGCCAAACGGCCGCGCTCGCGGCCAAACATCTGCTCGTACCGCTCCAGCTCTTCCCGGTGCTCCTCAAAAGCGGACATGGAGGCTCCCCCCGCGCGTAGCCTGATGGACAACCGTTGCACTTCGAGCACAACGGTTCTGCACGCAACTTTACCGCACCCGGCGCGCAGAAGATAATTCGCATTGACGCACGCATTCAGCGAAGGCTTAGACACCAGAGCGGCAGGCGATCCGACGGTCTGCCCATTTGGTATCACCATCCAGCTTTCTCAGCAGAGGAGAGGGACTGGCCAGCGGAGCAGGGAATCATGAGACGTTCTGACCTGGTACAGCACAAGGAAAAAGAGAAGGGGCCGATCGTGCGCACGTCGCAGATCGTCTTTGGGGAACGCCAGCATCTTCTCCGCGTGCTCGATTC
>JBGOWC010000271.1:0-3662 GCA_041478415.1 Terriglobia bacterium | reverse complement strand
GCGGCGCGGCCGGACGGGCAGCGGCTACGGCTCGTGGCCGAAGGCGAATCTTTGTCCGAAGACGCGGCGCGCCAGCTCGCGGGAGTGCTCGACAATCTGTTGCTGGTGGCGCGCATGGCGCTCGACGATCCCAAGGCGCGGCAGCAGATGGATCCGCGCACGCGGAGCGCGCTGCTCGAACTGCTACAGAGCGCGGAAG
This sequence comes from Terriglobia bacterium, assembly GCA_041478415.1. Taxonomy (GTDB): domain Bacteria; phylum Acidobacteriota; class Terriglobia; order Acidiferrales; family UBA7541; genus Acidiferrum. The sequence goes on along the minus strand of JBGOWC010000271.1, from coordinate 3,463 downwards.
TTTCGCGGGTGGATCGCGGAGAGACGAAGTGCGTGCGGGTGATCTTCGAGTGCGGACCGAAATTTTTGGAAGTGCTACGAAATTCGGCGCCGCGCACGTGACGGCGAAGATGGCCAGGTGATTCCTACAAATGGATGTGCTGATAGGGGGATGGATGAAAGCGATTGTGTGCTTTTCGAGAAGTGAAACGGATGCGAAGAGTCTACTGGCTTTCGCAAACCGGTCGAGTGCTTGGAGTTTTTTGACTGCGCGCATCGTCCTGGCACTGCTGGCCGTGATTTTCATGGGGCTACCGACGCAAGCGGCGCCTGAACACGTGGATCGTGTTTTTGTGAACGGGAAGATCTGGACAGCGGACGATGCGCATCCGCTGGCGGAGGCTCTGGCGGTGAGCGGGGACAGGATCATCGCGGTGGGGTCGAACAAAGAGATTCGTGCATTGGTCGGGCCGGATACAGCAGTCGTGGACCTGAAAGGACGTCTCTTGGTGCCGGGGTTTCAGGATTCACACCTGCACTTTCCAGGTCCATCCATCAACGACGTCAGGCTGGAAGGACTGGAGACACTTGAAGCATTTCAGCAGCGACTTTCAGAGTTTGCTAAATCTCATCCAAATCAGCCGTGGATCACCGGAGGGGGCTGGGCTTACTCAGCGTTTCCCAACCAAACAGTGGACAAAAAATATCTCGACGCCGTGATTTCGGATCGGCCGGTGTATGTGAGCGAGCGCGACGGACACATGGGACTGGCAATTTCGAGGGCGCTGGAGATTGCGGGAATTACCCGAGATACGCCAGATCCGCCAAACGGGCACATCATGCGAGCTGCCAATGGGGAGCCGACCGGAGAACTGAAGGAAGCCGCACAATTCTTGCTGTATTCACATGTTCCCCGGCCAACCGATGAGGAAGTGTACCAAACCTTGATGGAACACATGGACGAGGCGGCTGCGGATGGTCTGACGGCGGTGCAGAACGCGTCGTGGTCTCCGGAGGACCAACCCGCATACCTGCGAGCACTCGCTGCGGGCGCCCTGAAGCTGCGGTTCCGCTTTGCCCCGATGATCCTGCCGAAGGATAAGGATGGGGGTGCTCCGGAAGGGCACAACCTGAAAACACCGCTTAGGCCTGAGGACTTGAGCTACTACATGCAACTGCGGGACACCTTTCACGGGCCGCTGCTCAAGTTCGGGGCCATCAAGGGCATGCTGGACGGGACGGTGGATGCGAAGACGGCGGCGATGTTCGAGCCCTATGTGGGAGGAGGGACGGGGATCCCGTTCTGGGAGCAGGAGGATCTGAACAAGACGGTGGCTCTCTACGACCAGGAGGGATTTCAAGTTCTGTTGCACGCGATCGGCGACAAGGCCATCAACATGGCGCTGAATGCCTTCGAGTACGCCGAGAAGACGAACGGAACGACGGGGCGGCGGCACCGGGTGGAGCATGCGGAAGTTCCGAGGCTATCAGACCTGCCGCGATTCAAGGAACTGGGAGTGATCGCGTCAACACAGGCATTGTTCGCAAATCCGGACGCGACAGTTCTGACGAACTACGCGGTGGTGTTAGGCCCGGAGCGGGCATCGCATGCGGATGCCTTCAAGCTGTTTGACGATGCTGGAGCGGTGCAAGCGTTCGGGAGCGATTGGGGAGTATTTGATTTTGCGCCGTTGAAGGGAATCTACTGCGCCGTGACGCGGACGACGCCGGAGGGGGTGCCGGCGGGCGGCTGGTATCCGGAGAACCGGATCTCCGTGGAAGCCGCACTGCGCCACTATACGCGGGATGGAGCGTATGCAAATTTCGATGAAAAGTGGAGGGGCACGCTCGCGCCGGGGAAGCTCGCGGACTTCGTGGTGCTATCCAAAGACATCCTGACCACAGCGCCGGCGGAAATATTGAAGACGAAGGTGCTGCTCACGGTGATGGGCGGCAGAGACACATACAGAAGCAACGACCTTCCGTAGCCAAAAGGGCCGGGGCCGACAGGATGACGACCCTCTGTCGTGTTGTCAGTCGCCGGCGGAAGCGGAAGCGGGGATGGGGGCGGGGGTGGAGCCCTTGAGGTAGCGCCAGGGGTTGACCGGCGCGTTGTTCATGCGGACTTCGTAGTGGACGTGCGGCCCAGTGGAGCGGCCGCTGATGCCGGCATAGCCGATGACCTGGCCGCGCTTGATGCGCGAGCCGGCTGTCGTGGCGAAGGCCGAGAGATGCGCGTACCAGGTGGTGATACCGAAGCCGTGGTCCACGATGACCACGCGGCCGTAGCCGGCGTGAATGTCAGCGATCGTGACGACGCCGTCGGCCGAGGCATGGACCGGCGAGCCATAGTCGGCGGAGATGTCCACGCCCGTGTGGAAGGCACCCTCCCCGCTGAAGGGATCGAGGCGATCGCCGAAAGCGTCGGTGATATGGCCGAGCACCGGCCAGATGGAAGGCGTATAGGTGGAATCGGCGAAGCTGGTCGCGGGCATGAGGCGCAGCCCGCCGCTGGAGATGGCGATGGCGGCGGCGTTCTTCTGCAAAAAGGTGAACTGCTCGACGGAGCGCTCAAACTCGGCTTCAGGCGTCGTCGCGCTGTCGCGCAGATCGAACATCGCGGGCTTGTAGCGCAGAACGCCGTAGGTCATGGCCACTTCGGTGGCCAGCGATTGCAGGGAGTCGAGGCGCTGGTTGGTGTCGTTGACGGTGCTCTGGAGCTGCTGATACTGGCGCTTGAGGGTGGCCTGCTCGTGGCGGAGCGCGTTGTAGTTGCCCACCTTCCAGAGCATGCGGCTATAGGAGCCGACCGCGGCCACGATGGTGATGCCGCCGACGATGGCCAGCACGGCGATGCCGTGCAGGACGTACGCCGGCACGGACACCTTCCGGAGCTTGCCCGGCGTGGACGCGATAAAGAATGTGTAGTTCTTGCCCTTCATCTTTTTCATCTGCGGCCGCATAGCGGCCGATGCCATCTGCGACCGCATAGCGGTCGGCAAAGCCCCTCAGCCCAAACTTGCGATCCTCGGTTTGCTGCGCCTGGGGGCGACACACCCTGCGGCCCGCTACCTGAACCGTATTGCTGCCGCAGCCTGAACCGAGAGCGTTGGTCCGAAACCCGGCTTCAAAACCTGCGCCATATTAGATTCTGTAGGTTAGCGGAGTCAACCCTGTATTTGGGAGTTCGAGGGACAGGCATTTTGGAACAGTTCCCTGTCCGAGGGGACAGGTGCCTTAGATGGGCAAAGCGGCGGCACCCTTCGACTCCGCTCAGAGCAAGAGCTGCCGCACTCCAAATGCTGCCGCTTGGCTCGCGAACTCTTGGGACGGACCGCTGGACTGCCGCTATACTGCAGAAATCCTCGTGAGACAAACCGGCAAAACTCGAAAAGAGCGGCGCGCGGCGCAAGATGAGGATTCGCTGCTGCGCCGGATCGCGAAGTCGGCTCAACTGTCAGGCTCGGCGGCCAAAACGGGGAGCG
>JBGOWC010000122.1:0-6264 GCA_041478415.1 Terriglobia bacterium | reverse complement strand
GGAAGGAATTCAGGTTTTTTACCTCGACCTTGGTGCCGAAAGCCGAGGCGCCGCGCAGGCGGACGCTGACGTTGGCATCGCAACGGAGCGAGCCTTCCTCCATGTTGCAGTCGCTCGTCTCGGTGTAAAGCATCACCTGCTTGAGCGTGGTCAGATACGCGTAGGCCTCTTCGGGCTTTCGGATATCCGGCTCGGAGACGATTTCGATTAGCGGGGTGCCGCCGCGGTTGTAGTCCACGTAGGATTTGTCGGCGGATCCTGACGGTACTTCGTGCAAGGCCTTTGCGGCGTCGTCTTCGAGGTGCAGCCGCGTGATGCCAATGCGCTTGCGGCCGCCGTCGTGGTCAATTTCGAGCCAGCCGTTGGTCGCGAGCGGGAGCTCGTACATGGAAATCTGGTAGCCCTTGGGCAAATCGGGATAAAAATAGTTTTTTCGCGCAAAGCGCGAGTGCTCCTGCACCGTGCAATGAAGAGCCAAAGCGGCGCGGACGGCCATCTCGACTGCGCGCTTGTTCAGAACCGGCAGCGCTCCCGGCAGGCCCAGGCAGACCGGGCAGACATTGGTATTCGGCGGGTCGCCAAAACGCGTGGAGCAGGCGCAGAAAATCTTCGTATTCGTCTGGAGCTGGACGTGGACTTCCAGCCCGATGACAGGCTCGTATTTGGCGAGCACTTCGGGCGCGACCAGGGCCGCCTCCGCAGACATTTTCGGCATGGCAGACCGCCGATTATAGCATCGCCAGCAGCGAGTCGCGGGCGATCCCGCGGACCGGATCAGTGCGCAGACATTTTCCAGAACGCAGAACGCAAACCGATCCTCGAAAAAGAAGCCTCCGCTTCCTCCACCGACTTTGGACGCCACTGCGATGAAAGCCGATCGGCAAACCATTCCTGCGCAAGCCGCCAGCCTTGATCCAGAGTCAGGACGGCGCCGTGGGAGATGCCCCACATCCTGCACCAGCGGTCCACATGCTCCTCCGACCGGAAGAGCAGCATGGTCTTTCACGTGAAAACGATATTTTCGTACCAGTGCGCAGCCGGCACGGCAAAATGGATCACCCCTTCGGCAGGTTCCAGTTTGCCGCGACGAACGTGAAGCGTCATCGCGGAGTCGCAACAGCCGCAACCGGTGACGATGCGCGCATCTCGCCGGAGCATCGCCGGAATTCCCAGCGCATCCCAGATACAGCTTCCCCACCAGGATTGTTTCCCGGATTCCACGCGAAAAGCGGTCGGCACCGCCCAGAACGGCGCCGCGCGAAGAATTTCATCGCTGCCTTCCTGGAGCACGAGCGCATGGGCGTCCGCGAGCCGGTGGAAAGACCGGCGCACCGACGCGTCCGGCCGGGAGAGAGACCGGGCCAGTTCGCGAACCGCCGGAACATGGCCGCGACGCACAATAAAACGATAGAGGGCGACGCGGACGGCTGCGTCCGATCTGTTCAGCGCCAGAGTCACGGCCGTTTACCGCGCCGCTGCTTTTGCCAGCGGCGTTTCCCTGAGCCGAGGGAGAAGGTGTTCTGCAAGAGCCCAGCCGCCAAAGAGCAGGCCGGAATAGAGTGCGTCGCCAGCCAGAGTGTTCCAGAAGAACGGAATCCCGGCGATGTAACAGAGAACGAGTCCCGCCGCTGTGTTCGGATATGTATTCATGACCGCCCAAACGGCGAAGTTTGTGACGGCGAAGAATTGGATCGCACCGAGCAGCGTTGCGCCCGCGACCCGAGCCACGGTCTTGCGCTCCCGCAGCCAAAGACCAATCGCGACGCTCACTAGGAAGCTCGCATAGACCGCCGGCATCAATTTGTGGAAGCCGATGACGGCATCTCCGGCCAGGAGCGCGAGGAGCGGAAATCCAAAAGCCACGCGCTTGTCCCGGAACATCGCACCGGAAAAGAGCGCCATCGCTCCGACCGGCGCAAGGTTCCACGGATGCGGCACGATGCGCGCCGCGGCCGCGAGCAGAATCATGGCGACTACAACGATGGTTCGCAGGACGAGCGGTTCGTTTTGTTTTCTCTCAGAATTCATTTTAGCTCTCCATTCTCGGCTGGAATCAGATCGCAGAAGAAAAAACCGTCGCGGGCGACGACCTCGTCGGCCGCGATGGGAATGGGCCGGTGAAAGCCCGGCCCGTCAAAGACGAAGGTGTGGAATTCCCCGTTTTCGCCGCAGGGATCCGCGTGCTCGGGCAGGTCGCGAAAGAAGGCCTCATCGAGAAGCCTGCCAGCAAAGCTGCGGTCGAGCACGCTTCCATCCACACAAGCGGTAATGGCCCGAAACCCTACGGCGACAAGTTCGCGCGCGAGCTCACGCGTGTCGCGCTTCCAAAGCGGAAAATGCGCACTCATCTCGACGCGCGCGAGGTTGCGTTCCCGGTACGCCCGCAGATCTTCGAGAAAGATGTCGCCAAACGCGACGCGGCGGACGCCGCGGTTGTAGTGAAAACGAAGGGCCTCTTCCATTCGCGCCTCGTAGACCGGGTTGACGCATTGGGGAGGGATCCGCACTTCGTGGAGCGGCAGGCCGAGCGATTCGGCCTGCCGTGTCAGCAGCTCGCGGCGTACACCGTGCATGCTGATGCGCTCGAACCCTTCGGTGACCGTGGTGAGAAGCGCCACAATTCGCACGGACAAATCGTGCTGGAGGACGCGCAAGGCCATCGCGCTGTCCTTGCCGCCGCTCCAGCAGAAAAGCACGGGTTCCGGTGAGTCGCTCATGGCCGCGTTATTCCTTTCCGCCGAAGCGGTATTTCATCCCGAGGCGAAAATCGCGGCCGAGCGCGGGAAATCCCAGCGCGTCCTGATAGTCCCTGTCGAAGAGATTGGTCACGCGGCCATACACCGAAAGACCGCGGCGCAATTCATAGCTGGTGGCGATATCAAACCGCGCATAGCCCGGATTGTGCGTCAGTCCCAGCGGCGGAAACTGAAAATCGCTGTCGGTGCGCTGTCCCGTGAAATATCCCGTCAAGTTGAAGTTGAACTGGCGCCAGGCAGCATTCAGGAGAAAGTTTCCAGAGTGCAGCGGCCGGCGGAGAAGCCGGTTGCCCGGGAGCCCGGTTGGGTCGAACGCATTGGGCGCTTCGAGGACGCGGGTGTCGTCGTAGGTATAGTTGCCGCCGATGGTCAGCCAGCGCAGCGGCTTGTTCTCGAGAGCAAACAGAAGGCCTCGCGCGCGGGCCAGGTCGGTATTGAAGAAGCTCCCGGTGCCGAACGGGCATCCGGCCGTTGGCGCGCCAAAGCCGAACGAAATCATGTCCCGAAAGCGATTGTAGAAATAGTTCGCGGACGCGCGGATGCGGTCGCGGGCGAAAAGCTGCTCCACTCCCACGCTTACCGTCCGGCCGCGTTCCGGGCGCAGCGACGTATTTCCCGGGAAACAGGGATCCGTGCCGAACGATTCGTCCATTCCCGGCTCCTTGATCCCCTCGCTGTAGGAGAAGCGCAGACGCGTGGCTCCCCAGAAATCGAGGCCGGTGCGCAACGCAAACGCTGCGCCGGCGCGCGGTACAACGCGCGTTCCGAAGCTATCATTGGCTTCGGCGCGCGCGCCGGCACTGAGCGTCAGTCTTGCCACCGGCTGCCAGCGTGCGTCCAGATATCCCGCCTGGTTGTTGCGCCGCGCATGTTGGCCGAACAGCCCTCCGGGAAAACCGTTTTCCACCTCGTATTGATATCCCCCGGTTGCACTCCCGTTGCGGAAGAAATAGCTCGATTGCGCCTGGAATCCCGCGCGGTTGAAAACGTCCGTGGCAGTGAAGAAGGGAGGATTCGCATTGACGTCGACGAGGCGCGATTCCGTGCCCGTCAGACGGTGCTGCCATTTCGGCCCGGTGCGAAACTCCCAGGTCGCATTGGCGGAAAAGATCTGCAGCGATTCGCTCTGGCTCAAATTTGCGGGATGAAAGAGCGTCTGACCGGGCAGGCCGGCGTCGCTCGAGCCGTTTCGCACGGTGATCCGGAGATGATTCGCTTCCGAGAAGCGCCATCCAAAATTTCCGGACAGCGTACGGTTCAGAAACGCGTTGTTGGGCCCTTGTCCCTCCGTCGAAAAGTAGGCAGCAGCCGCGGAATAGTCGAATTTGCCAAGCAATCCGCTGACCTGCGCGCCACCTCGCCCCGTCGAAAAGCTTCCTCCTTCGCCGAATGCGAGGAAAGCTGGCGTCCGCGTGGTGCCACGATGGGTGAACACCTGGATCACGCCCGCCACGGCATCCGAGCCATAGAGCGCGCTCTCTGCGCCGTGCACGATCTCCACCTTGTCCACGTTGTCGAGCGTGAAGTTGGAAAAATTGTAGAAGCCGCCCGGCGCGTTCACCGGCGTCCCGTCCACCAAGACTTTTGCGAAATTCGATTCGCCCCCGTCGATGAACATCGTGGTCTGCCCGCCCTCGCGCCCCGTTCGCGAGAGGGCAATCCCCGGTTGTGTTGCCAGGAGTTCCGGCAGCGACACCGCCTGGCGGCGAGCGATCTCCTGCCGATCGAGAATCGTCACCAGTCCGGACGTTTTCACTTCCTCCTGCGGCTGCGTCTCGGCCGTCACCACAACTCGCTGCGACAGCCGCTCGAGCTCCATGTGCAGATCGATTGATCTGGTTTCTCCGGTGATGAGGTCTACGAAGAACTCGCGAGTGGCAAATGGTTCTCGGACAAATCGCACGCGATAGCGACCCGCGGGAAGCGCGAGGGAGTATTCGCCGTAGGTTGTGGAAGTGCTGGTGAAGCCGGCAGCGCCGGAGGAGGGATCCGGAGCGGCGGTGATGTCAGCGTCAGCGATTCCGGCGCCGCTTGGATCGGTCAACGTGCCGGAAAGATGTGCGTCGGTTGTGGCAGCGGAACTTCGGGAATTGAAAGTGATTACAAAAACTAAAGAAAGAACAAGAACGCCAACGAAGAATTTCATGGGAGCTCCTTTTCTCCCTCTCGCGCGGGAGTCGAAGGTTGGCCTGCAAATCCGAACGACGGCTTCTGCAGGCTGCGGACCTCGCCGGTCTCCTGGCTTGGCGGTGGTGCTGGTGCACGGCCTTCCCGCTGCGCCGCCCTTTCGAGCGCTACGCAGCAGTGGCTCGCGAACCCTTTTTCCGCCTTACAGTCGCGCGGCGGCGACGGCTTGCTTTGGTCGAGCGCGAAGCGCTGGACCAAGTGCAACCGCAGAGCGGTTGCCCGTCTTCCCGTACGCGAAGTCCGCGGTTATTGTGAGGGGCGACGAGCGCCCGCTGTGGGTTTCGGTTTCTGCGGCGGCATTGCTTCGCCGCAGTTGCGCCAAACGATGACGCGCTTTCTACGATTCAGACAAAACGCTCACGCGGGGCCGGCCCGACGGGCTCAGCTCGACCGTGAGCGAAGTCTGAAAAACCTGTTCCAGCAATTCGCGCTGGAAGACGCTTGTCGCGGGCCCAACGCGGAGCGTCCTGCCGCGCTGGAGAAGAACGACCTGGTCCGCGTACTCTCCGACGAGATTCAGCTCGTGCGTCACGACGACGACGGTGTAGCGGTTCTCCGCAGCGAGGCGGCGCAGCGCGTCAAGCAGGTCCACCTGCGCGCCGATGTCCAGATGCAGCGTGGGCTCATCGAGCAGGAGCAGCAGCGGCTGCTGCGCGAGGGCGCGCGCGAGGATGACGCGCTGCTTTTCGCCGCCGGAGATCTGATCCATCCAGCGGCCGCTCAGCTCTTCCGCGCCAACCTGCGCAAGCGCGTTGCGCGCGATGCTCATGTCCTCCTCCGTCTCGAAGCGCAGCACGCGGCCATAAGGGTGCCGCCCCTGAAGGACGAATTCCCACGCCCGGGAAGGAAACAGCAGCCGGCTTTCCTGCTGGACGACGGCGATGCGCTGGGCGCGCGTGCGCGGATCGAGGCTGTGCGTCGGAAAGCCATTCAGAAGCACGCGGCCGGAGAGCGGCTCGAGGGCGCCCGAAATCAGCTTCAGAAGAGTGGACTTGCCGCTGGCGTTGGGTCCGAGAATGGCGACAATTTCGCCGGGGCGCGCGTGGAAGCTGGTGGCTTCGAGCGTGAACAGCGGCGCCTGCGAGGGATTGGGCGAATGCGCGTAGCTCACTTGCTCGACGCTCAGGCGAACGTCGGGGCTTACCCTGGACGCATCCGTCGGCACGCGCGCCGCGGCGCGAGCGGAGACGCTCATGCGAGCCTCCGGCGCAGAAGATAGATGAAGAGCGGCGCGCCGGCCATCGCGGTCATTGCGCCGACGGGCAGCTCGGTGGGCGCGACGACGGTGCGCGCCAGAGTGTCCGCAATCACAACGGCAATG
>JBGOWC010000006.1:0-13885 GCA_041478415.1 Terriglobia bacterium | reverse complement strand
GAATGAAAGTCACTCTTGTCCCGTACGGCAACCTTCCCAAGGTCACGGCAAATCTTGTCGTCCGCGCCGGCGGTCTCAACCAGCCCGCCGACCAGCTCGGCGTCGCCGCACTGACCGGGGAACTCATGAAGGAAGGCACAACTTCACGCAGCGCGAAACAGCTCGCTGAAGAGGCGGCGCAAATGGGCGGCTCACTCGACTTTGGCGGCGGAGAAGACGAGAGCACGCTTTCGATGGACGTTCTTTCCGAGTTCGGCGCGGACGCCGTGCGCATGATCGCCGACGTGGTGCAACATCCGCTGCTCCCCGAATCCGAGCTGGCGCGGCACAAGAACGATGCGCTCCGCCAGGCAGCCATCGCGCGCACACTCCCGCAGCAAATCGCGCTCGACCGTTTCCGCAAGGTCCTCTATCCCAATCATCCTTACGGACGCGTCCTCCCGACGCCGGAGACGATCCAGAAACTCACGATCGCGGATGTGAAGAAGTTTTATGCCGACAATGTCGGCGCCGCGCGCGCGCATCTTTACGTGGCCGGCCGCTTTGACGCCGCCGCGGTCAAAAAGGCGATCACCGAATCGTTCAGTGCCTGGGCAAAGGGTTCCGCGCCGGTCGTCGAAGCGCCCAAGCCCAAGCCGCAGCGTGTGCTCGATGTCACGGACCGCCCCGGCGCGGCGCAATCAACGCTCTACGTCGGCCTGCCGGTGCCGGACGCGACCAGCCCCGACAACATCGGCCTGGTGGTCACAAACTCGCTGCTCGGCGGTTCCTTCGCTTCACGGATTACGTCCAACATCCGCGAACAGAAGGGCTACACCTATTCGCCGAATAGCCAGATTTCTCGCCGGTATCGCGACGCTTACTGGATCGAGGCCGCCGACGTGACCACTGCGGTCACCGGGCCCGCGCTCAAGGAGATTTTCGGCGAGATCGAACGGCTGCAGAAGGAAGCGCCGCCGGCCGCGGAGCTCGGCGGCATTCAGCGCTTCCTCTCCGGGCTCTTCGTGATTCAAAACTCCTCGCGAGGCGCGCTGATCGGGCAACTTCGGTACGTGGACTTGCAAGGGCTCGGCGACGACTACCTGAAGACCTACGTCCAGAAGGTGAACGCAGTGACTCCGGCCGAGGTCCAGCGCATCGCCGCGCAATACATCAAACCGGAACAGATGACCATTGTCGTCGTCGGCGACAAATCCAAAATCACCGAGCAGCTCACGCCGTTCGCCGCCACGGAAGGCGCAGCGAAGTAAGCGCTCGCAGCGCGGCAGGCCTTACGAACGAGTTGTTCGGTTGCGGGAGCCCGGCGTCACCGAGGAGCCGCGCCGTCCCCGCCGCGCTTTTTCTGCGTACAGTTTGTGATCCGCCTCGGAGAGCAGCTTTTCGATTCTCTCTCCATCGCCATGATAGACGGAGATGCCGATGCTCGTCGAAATCGGCGGCTTCTCGGTTTCGGCGGCCATAAGGTCGCGAATCCGGTCGGCCACTTGCCGCGCTCCGTTTTCCTGCGTTTCCGGCAGCACCAGCGCGAACTCGTCCCCGCCGTAGCGCGCCGCGGTGTCCATCGCGCGGCAGTGGATCCGCAGAATGTCCGCAACGCGGCACAGCGCGCGCGTGCCGACCAGATGTCCGTGCTTGTCGTTGATTTTCTTGAGCCCGTCCAGGTCGAGCAGCAGGACGGCGAATGGGCGTCCGTTGCGGTTGGTGCGCTCGGTTTCGCTCTCCAGAACATCCAGCAGGCGGCGGTAGTTCGCCAGGCCCGTGAGCGAATCGCTCGTGGCCAGATGCTGCACCTGTTCGAAGAGCCGCGCGTTATCCAGCAGCGCGCCGCCCAGCGCGATGGCGAAGCTCGTCACATTGAATCCCTGCGCCAGGACGAACGGCGCATCGAGCAGCTTCTCGGACTGGCAGGCCGCAAGCTGCGCCGCCAGATTCAGCCACGCCGCGGCGTAAATCGTGCGGTCGAAGGCGCTGCCGGCCACCAGCAACCGCCGGCGATACCCGATGAGCGCCACAAGAAACAGAACTGCGGGCAAAAGTTGCTGCGGGCTGGGAATCACCGCTCCCGGATTCGCGGAGCTATCGCCCGGTAGATGCCGCAGCGCCGCGGTGATGAGATAGGTCAGGCCGACAACTGTGAGCAGCGCGCCGGCGATCTCTCCCCGCGGGTGGCGCGACCGGGGCAGAAAACGCTCCACCAGAATCGCGACGACCAGCAACAGAGCCAACAGCATCCGGCTGACCCACCAAGTCACCGGCGCCCACAGCAGCCGCACCGGCACGTCGCGCAAAAACTGGAAGAAGAAGACACTGCTTGCCGTCACCACCGCGCCCGAAAGCAGAAATCCTGCGCCGAGGATCAGTGAGATACGGTCTTGCGAGCCCTGAAAGCGCACGATGGTCACCGCGGCAAACACCAGCGCCAGAAGGCCGGTAATGAGCTGGAGGTATCCCTGCAACACCGGGTCCGGCTGCCACGGCACGTGCCGCAGCCACGCGGCCAAGATGAAAATCGCCAGGAACCCCCCATAGTGATAAAGGAGAGGCTGATAGAAGGAGCGTCGTGCGCTGAGAGGTCCTTCGCCCATGGTCGGTGCGGCGGGGCGGGGGGAGCGCGCATGTTTAGCGTATCGTAACGTGGGAGCCATGGGTCTCGAATCTTTGACAGAATGAAGGAAAGACGCGGACTTGAAAACTGGCCGGGAGTGCAGGTAGGTTCAACATCGCGGGTAGGGTGCCGCACCTGTCCTTTGCAAATTCCTGCTTGCACCGCATGCCCTTATGCCGCAAAATGCGTGATTTGAAACGATTCAAATCGAATCGCTGGGAAGACGCCCGAAGGGACACGCAGCGCAAAGACGCGTATTGCGCTGCTCGTCTCGCGGACGCCCTGTGGGAAACGGAGATTGTTTGGCGCCATCGTTGAGAAAACGCCCGAAAAAAATGTCGCCGGGGATTCACCCGGCCAGACGCGTGGCCCGCGCGGCCTCCCGGGCTCCCGGCCATCACACTCTCGCCGAAATCCTCTCTCAGCCGGCCACCTGGCGCGAGGCGCTGCGCGAGCTCAATGCCGGGCAGACGCTCGCGCGGCTCGCCGCGGCCGCATCGCCGCGGGAGCCCTGGCTCATCGCCGGCTGCGGCTCCAGCTACTACCTCGCGCAAATCGTCGCCGCGGTCTGGACCGGGCTCTTGCACACCCCGTGCCGCGCGCTGCCTGCCTCGGAAATTCTGATTCGTCCGGAAGAGTGCCTCGGAAAAGGCCCCGCGCCGCAGTCCATTCTGATTTCGCGGTCCGGTGAAACGACGGAAGTTCTCCGCGTCGCCGAACTGCTTCGCCGCCGCTGCGCACCCATCATTCTTGGCGCGACCTGCGCCGCCGCAAGTCCCCTCGAACATGTCTGCTCAATGACCATGAAGCTCGCTACAGCGGACGAGAAAAGCACGGTCATGACTCGCTCGTTCACGTCGCTCTATCTCGCGCTTCTCCGCCTCGCTGCTTCTCTCGGCCAAGATCACGCGCTGCTTGAATCGTTCTCCCGTCTGCCGGGCCTCGTTGCGCCCTGGCTCGCTCGCCAGGAAGCCGCGATTCGCGCGTTCGGCCGCCGCCGCAAATTTTCCAATTGCGTTTTTCTGGGACAGGGTCTTCACTACTGGCTCGCGCAGGAGGCCGCCCTGAAAGTTACGGAGATGTCCAGCTCGTTCGCGCAGGCTTATCACACACTGGAATTTCGCCATGGTCCGCGCTCGATCGCTGCGCGCGACGTGCTCATCACCTTCCTCATCTCCGACGATGCCGCCGCCGAAGAAATTCCCATAGTCGGCGAGATGAAGGCGCTCGGCGCGGTTACCGCCGTCGTCGTCAATCGCGCCACTCCCGAGCTTCGCCGCAATAGCAATCTCCTGGTTGAGCTGGCGCTGGATGAGCCCGAGCTCGCGCGACTCGCCGCTACCGCGATTCCCGCGCAGCTTCTTGGCTGCAGCATCGGCCTGCGAAAGGGCTTGAACCCCGACAAACCCAGAAACCTCACTCGCGTCGTAAAGCTCGAGAAGAAAGCAGGCATTGTTCCCGGCGGGAGCAAAGCGTGACGGGCGAGTCGAACGCCGGCACCGGTCTGCGTCTCCGGCGAACGCTGACCCTGTGGGACCTCATCCTCTACGGTGTGATTGTCATTCAACCCGTCGCGCCCATGTCCGTCTTCGGCGTGCTTAGCGAGCGCGGCCGCGGCCACGTGGTGACCGCCATCCTCATCGCCATGGTGGCCATGCTTTTCACCGGCATCAGCTACGGCCGCATGGCCCGCGCCTATCCGAGCGCCGGTTCGGCATTCACGTACGTCGCGCAGGAGATCAACCCCGCCGTCGGCTACGTCACCGGCTGGAGCATGGTGATGGACTACATGCTCAACCCGCTCATCTGCACGATCTGGTGCGCGGGCCAGGCGCACGAATTCACGAAGGACTTCGCCCCGGGCATGCCCGTCTGGGGCTGGAAAATTTTCTTCGCAGTGGTCTTCACGCTCCTGAACATCCGCGGCGTCAAGAGTTCCTCGCGCATTAACGCCGGCATGGCCGCGGGAATGGGCGCGGTCATCGTGGTGATTTTTGTCGCTGCCGCCCGCTACATCTTTGGCCAGGCGCATCACGACCCGGGGTTCTTCACGCGCCCCTTCTACGACCCGCAAACCTTCAGCTATGGCGCGCTCTTCGGATGCACTTCCATTGCCGTGCTCACGTACATCGGTTTCGACGGCATTTCCACGCTCTCCGAAGAAGCGGAAAATCCCCGGCGCAACATTCTTCTCGCTACCGTGCTCACCTGCGTGGTCATCGGGATTCTTTCCGCCTTCGAAGTCTACGCCGCGCAGCTCATCTGGCCCGCCTCGCAGGCGTTTCCCAACGTGGACACCGCGTACGTTTACGTCGCCGGCAGGACCTGGGCCCCACTCTTCGCCGTTGTTGGGTTCACGCTACTCCTTGCCAATTTTGGCTCTGGCATGGGCGCGCAGCTCGGCGCCGCGCGGCTGCTCTACGGCATGGGTCGCAGCAACGCATTGCCGAAATCCTTTTTCGGCGCCGTGGACCCGCACCACCGCGTTCCGCGGAACAACGTTTTCTTTGTCGGTGGAGTCGCGCTGCTCGGCTCTTTCTTCTTGAGCTACGGCCTCGGTGCGGAAATGCTCAATTTCGGCGCGCTCATCGCCTTCATGGGCGTCAACGCTGCGGCGTTCCTGCGCTACTACGTCCGCGAGCCGCAGAAAAAGCTCTGGAATTTCATTCCGCCCGTCGTGGGTTTCTTCATCTGCCTTGCGCTTTGGCTGAATCTGAGCAGGCCAGCCAAGATCGTGGGCTCCATCTGGATGATTGCCGGCATCGCCTTCGGCATCTGGAAAACCCGTTGGTTCCGCAATCCGCTCAACTTCGAGCTCCCCGCCGAAGACGCTTGAACCGGTTTTGCGGAGCCTCTTAGGGTTGAGCCGGATACCACGCGCCAGCAGCACGATGATATCCGGGCACTGCGCTTTCGCGCGGAGGCTTCATCCCCGCTCCGAGGAGCATGTTGTAGACCCAGGTGTTGCTGTTGTGGCCGTCAAAAATATGAAGGACGTCCCTTACAATCCAGAGCTTGTATTTCTTGCCGCAGGAGGGACAAGTTTCAGAATTCACCGCGGCTTGCAGACCTTCTTTCAATTTCTTTATCTGACCGTCGCCGCCGGCAACGGGTGAGCATTTGCCGCCCGAGTTCCTCTGCAGTTTGACCTTGCCCTTGCTATCAAGAATTGCTCCGTCGTCTTTACGCGGTATTTGATTTTTCGATCCGTCTGCGTCACGCAATATGCCCCAGGTGTGGTCCATTCCATCCGCCGCTTCACGGATCTGGATGTAGCAGTGATGCAACACACGCATAGGAAAGTACGTCACGATGGGACGGCAGCAGACCGAAACGGAATCGAGCCCCTCGACATCGCTCCAATGAATTCGTTTGTCTTCAGCCGAGTCATGCAAATTGGCGGATGAGTTGGATCGAGTTGGGCCCATGCTCGAGAACTTGGCGCTGAGAAGATCCACGTGTGGAGCATGGGAGTTGGCGCCAGCCGCATCGTCCGCAAGGCCCATGAAGAGCTCGGGAAGATGCGCTGCAACAGTGTGTGCTGGGCTGACCCAGTCGTCCGTTGTGCATCCAATCGCTTTGGGATTGCCTGTGGAGTCTGAGCACCAGGTCGTACGGTTCTCATAATCCCAGTCCATAGTCCACAGAGGCGTCGCCTCCTGCCTTTTAATGAATTGCGCTGACGCGGAATAGTCCCCAAGAGTCACGAACATCGCAGTCGCGGCCATTTTCACGATGTTGTGATGACCAGTGCGAAGAACCCGAAATCTCTTGGTCATGAACGCCTCGCACTCCAATATCTTGGATTTCTTTCTTTTGGGGGATAGAGCAATTGCGCGAGACGTTAGAGCGTTCGAGGGAATGATGTCAATACTAAAATTCTTGGCCGGCAGCGCAGACATCTGGACCGCGCACCACTCCGGTGATCCCTGCGCCGGGTTTCACGCGTGGTGCCTTTCGAAAGCTTCCTCCCTAACACTTTTGCTTTGTTTCTACTACAGTAATCCGCTTGACAGATTTGAGCGCCACATCTTTCCGGCGGGAGCTGTGGGAGAGCGGCGACAAGCAGGATTTATGGCCCATGCGGCAAAAGACCAAGTACGGCGGCAACCCGCCGACAAAGAAAAGGGCTTTCCGAGAGCAACCTCGTTTTCTGGTCTCTATTTGGGCTGGACTTGTCCGGAGCGGAATTCCGTCCACGGACCGGCTTTCATGTCGACGAGGTACGGCGATTGCCAGTTGTATTCAGGATGCGCTTCGAGAAATGGTTTCGCGAGAAAATCGCCGCCGCACGGATGTCCCATCCGCGCCGCGAGCCGCATCTGTCCCGCCATCGCCGAGTCGGTCGCCTTCCCCTGCACGGCGCCGCCCGGAAAGTACGGCCCCCACGACCAGATTTGCACGCCGCGCGCGGATGCATCCGTGTGGCCGCAGAGCACGCGCTCGTTCGGCTCTTCTTTTTTCTGAAAACTGTCCACGTGGTCGCCGAGCATTTTTTGCGCCAGCGCCACGTCAATTTTGCCGCGATTTTCTTTCAGCAATTCTTCCCACCGCGCGCGCCGCGCATTCGGAGACGTCTCCCTATTTTTCGGATCAAACTGCGGCGTGTCCGCTTTGATCACCTGCGGATCGCGCGCCCAATTTGAGCCCGCAAAAACGCCGTCTTTTGTCCGCCAGAGTTTGTGCGCCTTCAGTCCCAGCTCGAGCTGCGCGATCTCGCCCGTCTTGCGGTCGCCGAGCAGCCAGTCGTTGGCGTATCCGCCGTTATTTCCGTCGAGCATGATTTTCGTGTACTCATCAATCGAGCCGGCGTACTGCAGCGCCTTTCGCGCGCGGACGAATTCCGCTTTTCCATCCGGATTGAAGCCCTCGAACTGCGTGATCGTCGTTTCCGTCACCATCAAGCCGTTGGAATTGATTCCGAAATCGTCGTCGCTCGCGATCACCCCGGGAAAACCATCCATGAGAACTCTGTAACCATGTGTCGGCGCAATGTCGAACATGATCCGCCAGCGTTCGCCGTTCACGTAGCTCGTCCAATTGTTGTGCGCTATTACGATCTGATGATCCTTCGTCCAGCTTCCCGTAGCCACGAACGCGCTGCAGTTGCCGGGGCTCTTCAGGTCCGGCGCCTGCGCCACCAGATGCGTTTTGTTGTACCAGGGCACGTAGTAGTCCGGCAGCTCCTCGAACGCGTTGAACGCGACGATGTCGTCAATGTCGAGCTTCGAGCCAGTGCGCGCCCGCAGCCCTTCCACGATTCCCAACAATTCCTGCTGATATTCCGCGTCAATCTTCGGCCAAAGCATTTCTTGCGCGGCCTTGCGGAAGAACGCCCAGTCGCGCTGGGTCGGATGCGTCATGCCATTTTTCACAGCGCCGAAAGCGTCTTCGATCTCCGCCGCGAGAAGGTAGCCATGCTGGTAGCCGACGGCGGCGGGCTCGCCTTCGAGATGGACGTAGATCCAGCCGCCATCCTCGAAGCGGTACGCGCCCTTCAATCGCGGGTCAATTACCATAGCGGTTGCTGCCGCGCGGTCGCGAACTGCAGCGATCGCCACGCTGGAGGCATTCTCCGCGGCGTTGGTGCCGCTGCCGCCGGTCACCCACCACAGCGCCGCCGCTCCCAGTGCCACAACAACAATCGCGGCCACGCGCCGCATCGCATTCGATTTGTTTTCTGCATTCATCGGGACCTCCTACTTAATCGAATTATCTTTGCGAGTGAAGATCATACCGCGCGTCCGCCCCGCATCGAGCAGAAAACCGGTCACGGTGCGATGCGCGTCACGGGTGAAGTGCACGGTGATCGGCGTGCCGGTGATCTGGAAATCATCTGGGACCACGGCGCGCAACTCGTTTGGCGGAATGTTTCCGTTGCGCGCAAGTCCGTCTGCGCCAATCACGCTCTTCCACGTGAGTTTTCCGTCTGCGATCGCAAGGCGGTACGTCACGCGCAATTCGTCGGACCAGTATTCGCCGGCGAACGCGGCCAGGTCCGCAGACGTCAGCATAGGCACAGACACCGCGTCGTATGTTGCGGCCACAGCTTCGTTGCCGGTTACTTCGAGCTGACGTGGTTTGCCGTTTGTCGGGGACGAAAAGTTCAACACGATCTCCACGAGAAAATTCACAGACTGAAATTCGTTCGGACTCATCGGTTTCAACTCGATCGATTGGCCGAAAGCCTCGGCGAAAAGCTTTCCCTCTCGGAGAGTTGTGCGAAAAATCGTCCCTTTCTTTGCGTCGCGATAGGTTCCGACGAACGCCTGGAATTGCTCCGTGGTCAGAGCGACAGGCGCCGCAACGTTTGCAGCGGGTTTGGCTGCAGCCGCACTCTCTTTCGGTTTCATCGCGCCTGCCAGATAAACGTCCGCAACTTGCTTCGCGAGGCGCGAAGGATTCGAGTTTCCGACGTTGCAGAGGCAAGCGACCGAGAAATGCTGCTCCGGGAAACGCAGCAGCTCGGCGCGGTAGCCGCCCCAGGCACCGCCGTGGCTCACGGTGTGAAGTCCACGATATTCGCCGATGAAAAGGCCCTTCGCGTAGTCCAGCGTCTTGCCGGTGGTCAGCTTGCCGCGCTCCTGGATTTCCGCGAGGAACACTTTTCCGCCGATCTGCGCGGAGTAGAAATTCTCATCCCATTTCAACAAATCCTCGACCGAGGTGTGCACGGCGCCGTCGCCGGTCTGCTCGAAATAGGAGACGCCGAGCTTGAAGGCGCCTTTGTCGCCGGGATCGTAGGCGAGCGCGCGATTCGCGATGAGCGACGCATGATCGTCGCGATACTGCGTGTGGCTCATTCCGAGTGGCGTGAATATGTTCTCTACCGCGAATTCGCGAAGCGTCTTGCCGCTCACGCGCCTGGCGATCGTGGAAAGCAGAAAAAATCCCGTGTTGCTGTAGAGCCAGTCGCTCCCCGGCGGGAAATTCAGAGCCTTTTGTTTCACGATGTAGGCCAGGGCGTCATCGTCGGTCGTGACACTGTCGGTGTTGATCCCGGCGAGATCCATGAGCGCGAGGTAGTCGCGCAAGCCGCTGGTGTGATTGAGCAGATTGAGAATGGTTATTTTTTGGCGGTAATCCGGGAGCTCGGGGATGTATTTGCGAATGTCATCGTTCACGGAGAGCTTGCCCTGTTTCTCGAGGAGAAGAATGCTCGCGGCGGAAAATTGTTTGGATGTCGAACCGATGTCAAAGACCGACTGCGGTGCGATGGCGACGTTTTGCTCGATGCTGGCGAGACCGTAGCCCTTGGCATAAATGATTTTTCCATCGCGGTAAACGCCAAGGGCGCAGCCCGGCGAACCGGCCTTGCCGTACTCGGCAAAGACAGCGTCCACGGCTGAATTTTCATGCGTTTGTGCGCGCCCCGATGGCGCAAGTATCAGCAGCGCGAGGAAAGACGAGACGAGAATCACAGCCAGCGGAGAGAATCTTCGAATGAGCATTAACGCGCCTCTGTAAATGAAATTTCGGTGATCAGCGGACCGCTGAGTCTAGCGCCCTTTTCGGGAAGGAACAACGAGGATCAGCATCTGTTTCCCTCGAATCTGATAAAGTACTGTTCTTCAGGAGATCGTCCGTGGAACATGCACTCGCAACTCCGGGTCTCGACACAGCCGCTTACGGCATTCGCGGGCTTGAGCGTGTCCTTACGCCGGCGCTGGCGATCTATTCCGAAATCGTGGACGCGAATATTCAGGCGACGTTGCGGCTGCTCGGCGGTGACGCGAGTCGCTGGCGCCCGCACATGAAGACGGCCAAGCTCGGATGCATTATGCGGCGTCTCGCGGAGCTCGGAGTGAAACACGTCAAGTGCGCCACGACGCTCGAGCTTCTGACGGCGTGCATGTCCGACGCGGAAGACGTTCTTGTCGCCTATCCGATGCAGGGCGCAAATGCGCTGCGTGCACGACAAATCGCCGCGCAGTTTCCCGCGGTGCGCGTCTCCGCGCTCATCGATGACGCGGCGGCGCTTTCCAATTGGGCAGGGAGCAACGTCGGCATATTTGTGGATGTAAATCCTGGAATGAACCGCACGGGCATCGAGCCTGGGCGCGGCGAAGAGATTCTTCGCCTCATTCGCGCCATCCAGGGCGCGAAGCTCGAATTTCGCGGGTTGCACTCTTACGATGGTCATTTGCGGCAGTCGGATCTGGCCGAGCGCACCGCCGCGGCGCATCGCGCCTACGACCAATTGATGAACTTGATTGACGAACTGGAAAAAGCGGGCATCACGATTCCTGAGGTCGTCACGGCGGGCACGCCGTCTCTGCCCTGCTCGCTCTCCTATCCGCGATTTCACAACGCGAGTTTCACACATCGCGTTTCGCCAGGGACCGTCGTGTACGGGGATTCATCAAGCATCGCGCAGTTGCCCGAAGAGTACGGCTATCGTCCCGCTGTTCTGGTGGTTGCGCGCGTGGTGAGCCATCCGACGCCGCATGTCTTCACCTGCGACGCGGGGCACAAGGCGGTCTCCGCCGATGCGGGCGTGCCGACATGCACGGTTCTCGGCCGGCCGGAGTTGCGGCCGCTTGGGCCAAGCGAGGAGCATTTGCCGATTGAGGTGCCCGCGGGCGCGGCGAAACCCGCGATCGGTGATTTTCTGTATTTGCTGCCGCGTCACGTCTGCCCGACGGTGAATCTCTTCGACGACGCGCTGCTCGTTGCCGGGGGCGCCATCCAGCGGATCGAACGCGTCACAGCGCGCGGGCGCGAGACGCCGCTTCGCGCTGCCCGGACCGCCTGACGCGCGAATGCTCACCGCCATCACGCGTAAGGTCAGTCCCGCCATCGCTCGCTGCGAGCTGCTGTTTCTCAAGCGCAGCCCGATTGATTATGCCAAGGCCACCGAACAGCATCACCGCTACGAAGAGCTTCTCGAGAAACTCGGCGCGTGCGTACTCTCGTTGCCCGCCGAGCCGGAGTTGCCGGACTCGATGTTTGTAGAGGATCCCGCGATTGTGCTCGATGAAGTTGCGGTGATCCTGCCGCTGGGAACGGAATCGCGCCGGGCCGAAGCAGCGTCGCTCGAAAAAGTCCTCGCGCGGTACCGCCCGATGGAACGCGTCGTGTTGCCCGGCACGGTAGAGGGCGGGGATGTTCTTCGGATTGGAAGGGAACTTTTTGTCGGTCTTTCGCAGAGAACGAATGAAGCAGGAATCCGCCAGCTCAGGACAATCCTCGCGCCGCATGATTACGAAGTCTTGGCCGTTTCCGTAAATGGCTGCCTGCACCTGAAATCTGCGGTCACATATCTTGGACGGAATACCATGCTTGGCAATCGAGCGTGGATTGATGCGGCGCCGCTCGCGGAGTTCGAGTGGATCGAGGTTGCGACAGAGGAGCCGCACGCGGCAAATGCGCTGGCCATCGGTGACACAATTATTTTCCCCGCGTCGTTCCCGAAAACGCGCGCGCGAATGGAAGCGCGCGGCTTCCGGGTGACGACACTCGACATTTCGGAATTGCAGAAGGCGGAGTCCGGGCTGACGTGTTCGAGCCTCTTGTTCGATGCTCCGTTATGATAGGTGGCCACCTCCAGATTCCATGGGGATAAATTCCGATGGCCGCTACTGGAAGCGATTGCTCTATACTAGCGAGTTCCATTTGAGGAGGCAGGGATGAAAGGCAAGCCGGAAGTCATTGAAGTGCTTTCCGAGATGCTCAAGGAAGAGCTGGGCGCGATCAGCCAGTATTTTCTCCACGCGGAGATGATGGAGAACTGGGGTTACAAGCGCCTTTCGGATATGACGAAGAAGCAGTCCATCGGCGAGATGAAGCACGCCGAGGCGATCATGGAGCGCATCCTGTTCCTCGAGGGCCTGCCGAACATGACCGAAGTCGGAAAGATCAAGATTGGCAAGGACGTTCCGAGCCAAATCAAAAACGATCTCGAGCTGGAGAAGGGCGCCGTCGGCGCGTACAACAGCGCGGTCGAGGTCTGCCGCAAGGCGGGCGACAACTCGACGGCCGATTTTCTGAAAGACATTCTTAAGGATGAAGAAGAGCACGTGGATTTTCTGGAGACGCAGCTCTCGCTGATCGAGCAGCTTGGCCTTGCGGTGTACCTCACGGAGCAGATGAAGGCCTGACAAGAGAAACGCGAAGAAAAAACGGCCGCTCCGATTCAGTGGAGCGGCCGTTTTTGTTTTCCCACGGCGCGCGTTGCAGAACGCGCCGGAGTTACGACAGTTTCTCGACGATGCGAGCGACGATAACGGCCTCGCCCGTCACCGGGTTTTTCAAGACCAGGCCGACGACGCGCAGCGGAATCGGGCTGCTGCCCGTCAGGTCGCCGAGGCCGCTGAGCCCGCCGCGCCACTTCGTGAACGGCGAGGTGTACACGGTGACCGGCCCGTTGAAGAGGACGCCGGCGAGTCCGTTCGAGTTGAACTGGAACGTGCCCGCACCAGTGTTCGTGCTGCCGACGACCCACGTGCCGGTCTTGCCCTGGTGATGCAGGACGACGCGCTTCACGTCGAGCGTTTGCGAGCCGCCGGAACCAGTCAAGGCTCCGCCAGCCGAGACGCGCTGGCCGGCCACCATCAGGCTGGAGTTGAAGACAAAGTTCGAGAGCGGCGTGCGCAGGCGGTAGATGAAGAAGCGCTCGTCGCCGTCGAGATTGAGAGTGGCGATCTGGCCGGGATTAATTCCACCAAGGGCCGGCAGCTCGAAGCGGACGAACAAATCAAAATCCGTTGCCGGACCGCTCTGCGGCTCGACGAAGGTGATGAGCCCGCCGAGAACGAACCTATCCTGCGAGAGGATTTCGACTTCGTCGGCGAGGATCACGTGATCGTTGCGCCGGAGCGAGCCGGAAACCTGAACGATGGAGTTGGTGGTCAGCTTATCGAGGCCGTCGCCGTCCTCGAATTCGGTCTGGTCGTTGGTGAGCACGGTGAATTGCCGGCCACGCGGTCCCTGAATCACAAACGATTTTTTGGCCACGTCCACGCTGAGGACACCAGCGGTGAACTCATCAATGTAGGCCTCGGGCGCATCGGGCGTGATGGCGCGGAGATCAATGTTTGGCACGACGAGGCCGGTCACCTGGCCGCTCGAATCCACTTGAATGGATTGGCGAAGGTCGAAATCAAACGAGAGGCCGATCAGGTCGTTGGCCTCCACAACGAGCGGCTTCTTCAGAAGAATGGTGACGCTCGATTGCGCGAGCGACGCCTGCGGCGGCACGATGGTGCTGATCACCGGGCGCGTCGGAGGAATCGTCGGCGGATTGACGACGTTCAGATAACTGATCTGCGGATTTGCGAG
>JBGOWC010000343.1:0-2836 GCA_041478415.1 Terriglobia bacterium | reverse complement strand
TCGCCTCTGAATGACGGCTTCGATCTCCCGTCGGCATTCAAAAACAATTTCTACCGCGACCAGTCACTCTCGGGCAGCCTGGCGTCTGTTTTTTCGTCGAAGCTGGTCAATGAGGTGCGGGTACAGTATGCCCGCCGGTCGTTCGATTTCCCGACGGTTTCGACGCAGCCCCACCTCGAGGTCTCCAACACGTTTACGGTCGGGGTCAACCGCGGCAACCCGGATTTCTACCGCGAGTCGCGATTCGAGATAGTGGACAACGTCTCTCGCAATTTCGATCGCCACACGCTTAGCTTCGGCGGAAATTACAACTTCGTGCGCACGCAGGAATCGTTCCCGTTGTTCTATCCCTTCGAGGCGGACTTTCCGAGTCTGGGCGCGTTTCTCGGGAACGACGGCGTCGTAACCGGATGCACGGCGGGCGTCATCGCGCCCGGATGCCAGCGCCCCAACGTGATCTTCTTCGAGCGGTTCACGGCGCCGGATTTCATAGAGCCGACGCTTGATACGAGCGTCTACCAGGGATCGTCGTTTGCCCCGGCTATCCGCAATCAGGCCCTAGGCAGCCTCGACCACTCCTATGACGGTCTCTACATTCAGGACAAGTGGCGCGCGACGAGCCGCCTCACTCTGAATGGCGGCATCCGCTGGGAGTGGGAGACATGGCCCTCCGGCGTGCTGAACACGCAGTGGAAAAACTTCGACCCGCGCGTTGGTATGGCCTACAACATCGGCACGAAGCGCAACTTCGTCGTCCGCGCCGGATTCGGCCTTTTCCACGGAATCATTCCGGCGCCGCTGCTCGCCTGCCAGAGGCCGTCCTGCGGCGGGACGCTCGGCAAGTATCCGGGGCGTGACTTCGAAAACTCCCTCGACGCCACCACGCGCCTCTTCGCCTTCGCTAGTTCACCCGACATCACGGCGATCGGGTTGAGTGAATTGCTGAACACAGGCACCTACCCCGACGCGGTCCCGTTTGTGGATGGCTGCTTCCCGGGAGAAACGGTGCTCTCGCAGTGCGCCTTCTTCGGCGATGCCACCGTGGTGCGCTTCATCCAGGACCACAAGAATCCTTATGGTATTCAGGCAAGCCTCGCCGTGGAATTCGAGCCGGTGCGGGACACGTCCGTGAGCGTAAGCTTCCTTCACGTCCGCGGCGTGCACCTGGGAAGTTTTTTCAATGTAAACCAGCCGGATCCTGTAGGCACTTTGACGCTTCACGATTCTCAAGGGCGCACAGGGGAGAAGAACTACTATTGCGCGGTCCCCTTTGCTGATCCCCCAAACAACACCATATTCATTTGCCCCTTTAATCCGGGCGGGCGCGATTCGCGCTACGGCATCTATTTTGAAGCCACCTCGCGCTGGGATTCCGTGTATGACGGCTTGCTCATCAACGTGAACAAGCGGCTTGCGCACAATTTTGCCTACGGAATCAGTTACACGTTTGCGAAGAGCATTGACAACGGCCCGAACCCGAGCTTCGTATTGATTCCGCAGGACAGCCAGAACTTCGGCGCCGAGCGCGCCCTGTCTTCGGATGATATTCGGCAACGGCTGGTGATCAACGGCACGGTCACGACACCGAAGACTTGGAACATGTTTGGCCGCGACTTTCTGTTTGCGATGATCGCCACGATCCAGTCGCCTTCGCGCTTCACCAAGTTCGCCGGGTTTGACGCCAACGGCGACATCTTCGGCAATAACGACCGGGTCGGTATCGAGCCGCGAAACACCTTCGTGGGCGACAACTTGCGGACGGTGGACCTCCGTGTCGGCCGCACGTTCCGCTTCCGCGAAACGAAGAGTGTCGAGTTCATCGCCGAAGCGTTCAATCTTTTCAATACGACGAATATCCGCTTCTTCAATACGGTGTACGGAGCCGCGGATTTCTGCCAGGCCTCGTGCGGCTCGAACCTGGAAGGCTCGCCCAACCCGGCCTATGGGACGCCGCGCGCCGTCAACAACCCGCGGCAGATTCAGTTTGCGCTGAAGTTGAACTTCTAGGAGTAGTCCGAGATTGCACGTCGGTGGGCCCGGTCTGATCCGCGAAGCGGCCGCCGGGCCCGCTTCGATTTTGGAGGCCCTTCCTGGGTTCGTTTATGCCTGCTCCGACCTCATTTTCACCCCGGACTCCCGTTGCTGAGTTCGCTCCGATGGGTGCGCGGCGTTTGCTTGTTCTCGGCGGCATTGCGCTGATTCTTGCCGGGATGATCTTCGGCGATATTTTCGCCGTCTTCGTTCTCCATCAGAATGCGGCGCGCGTTGGCGCAACCCTTTCCGCCGCGGCTCACGCCGCGCTCGCCGGGGATTCGGCGGCCGCACTGGCCAGCTTTCGTGACCTCGGCGGGTTCCTCGAAAATCGCGGCACCAAAGTGGACACGCACGTCCACATGATCGCGTTCGGCTACCTCGCGCTCATGCTCGCCATCGTTCAGCCGTGGATGGCGCTCGCGGAGACCACGAAGAAACGCCTCGCCTGGCTGTTTCTTTTTGGCGCCGTGCTGCTTCCCGTCGGCGTATTCCTGATTCACTACGTTGGGCTCGCCTTCAGCCCGCTTGCCGCCATCGGCTGGGCCAGCATCTTTGCCGACCTGGGTGGATTCCTCGTTCTCATGGCCACGGCTTTTTATCTTCTCGGTCTCTGGAAAAAATTCTCGCGCGGCAGCGGCCCCGCTGCGCCGGATTCACTGATGAGAGACCGCAGCGCGGAAGGACGCAGGCTTCTCGTGGGCGGCGTCGTGTTGGTGCTTGCGGGATTTCTGCACGGCGCCTGGTACGCCTCCGTGCACCTGTACGAGCATGAAGCCCGTGATTTCTCGCTGCTTTCGCAGAT
>JBGOWC010000235.1:0-4131 GCA_041478415.1 Terriglobia bacterium | reverse complement strand
GGGATGCCGAGCGTCTGCCCGCAAATATCGAGGACGCGCTCCATGAACCAGAGGTGCTGCATGCGGGAATAGCCGCGATTGGGACCGACGGGACATTTATTGGTGACCACCTGATTCATGTCAATGCGGATGTTGCGGAGGAGGTAGGCCGCGGGCAGGACCTGCGCCCAGATGACGCAGCCGAGCGGCTCGTAGCGCGGGTAAGCGCCGCAATCGTCCACATGGCGAGAGTCAACGGCGGTGATGACGCCGTTTTTGTCGAGTCCGACGCGCGTGTCGAGGAAGGTGCGCTCGTTGCCGTGCGCGCTCGCCAGCATGTGCTCGGTGCGCGTCTCGGTCCATTTGACGGGCTTTCCGCGGAGCTTGCGCGAGGCGAGCGCGCACAGCGCCATGTACGGATAGTTCGTGATCTTGATGCCGAAGCCCCCGCCAATGTCGAAGCTCCGCATATGAATCTGATCGATGCGCACGCCGAGCGCAGGCGAGAGGAACTGCGCGGCGAACGATGGGAAAGAGTTGTTGGACCAATAATCGATGAGGTCCGCCTTCGAATCCCAGAGCGCGATGATGGCGTTGTTTTCGAGCGGCGTCGAGGAGAAGCGATGGAAGTGCATACGGCCGATGTGCACGACGTGGGCCGCGGATTTGAACGCCTTCTCCACGCCGCCATACTCGAACAGGCCGTGCCAGTTGCGATTCGTGCCCATCGCGGCGTGAAGAATGCTTTCGTCTCTCAGCGCGGCTTCGGCGGTCATCACCGGAGCGAGCGGCTCGTAGTCCACTTCGACGAGTTCGGCGGCGTCTTCCGCGGCCATGCGGGAGTCCGAGACAACCGCGGCGACGGGCTCGCCCTGATAGCGGACCTTCTCGACGGCCATCGGATAATCGGCGATTTTCTGGCCGACGTCGGGGCCGATCTCGATGAATGGCTGGACGAGTTTCGCAACTTCAGCGCCAGTCAGCGTGCCAGCTACGCCCGGAGCGGAAGCCGCGCGGGAGACATCCACACTCTTGATCCTGGCGTGAGCAAACGGCGAGCGGACGAAACAAATGTGCAACATGCCGAGCATCTTGTGGTCGTCCACGAAGATGCCCTTGCCGCGGACGAGCCGGTCTTCCTCTTTGCGGCGTATGGGCTTGCCTACCCACTTTCCCGCTCCGTTTGCGCTGTGGGCCGCGCCCGGCCTCTTCTTTCTCTTTTGGGCAGTCTTTGCCATGATTCGTTTCCAGGCTACGCGAGCGCCTTCTGCAATTCGTCAATCATTTTCTGGATGTTTTTCCGGGCCAGCGGTTCGAGCATGCCGCCCGCGAGAGAGGCGATCCGGCCGAGGATGTTGGACTGTCCGCTCCAAACCACTTTCGTGCCGCCGGGCGCGGCTTCGAGATCGAAACCCGCGCGAAGAATCGCCGAGCCGCCGGGAATGTCGCCTTTTCCTTCATAGAGAGCGCGCTTCGGACGATTCGATTCGACGAGCGCGAGCTTTAGCGCGGCGGTTCCGCGGATGTGCGAAATGCCCACGCTCAATTTAACGAGGAAATTCTTCGCGTCCTGGATCTCCATGCTCTGGTAGTCCGGGAGAAGCGGGCAGAAGCGGTGCGGGTCCACGAGGAAGTCATACACATCCTCGGGCTTCTTGCGAACGACAAAATCACCGCCAAACTTGATCTCCATCGGTCAGCGTTTCTCCATCTCCGCGGCGGCGGTGCGCACGGCTTTCAAAACATTTTGATAGCCGGTGCAGCGGCAGGTGTTTCCGGCAATGGCCTTGCGAATTTGCTTATCGGTGGGCTTCGGATTTTTCGTCAGCAGGTGCAGCGTGGACATCAGCAGGCCCGGCGTGCAGTAGCCGCATTGCAGGCCGTGACAGCTCGCGAAGGCTTCCTGGATGGGATGGAGCGCGCCGTCGCGGGCGAGCCCCTCGACGGTGGTGATCTCGCCGCCGTCGGCCATCACGGCAAAAAGCGTGCAGGACTTGACCGTGCGTCCGTTGAGCAGCACCGTGCAAGCGCCGCAGTAGGTCGTGTCGCAGCCGATATGTGTGCCGGTGAGGTCCAGCTCTTCGCGGAGAAAATCCACGAGCAGCGTGCGCGGCTCGACGCGCGCCTCGCGGGCTTCGCCGTTGACGCGGATTTGAACGCGCATCTTTTCAGGGTGTTCAACGGGCGGCATATTCGTGAGCGGCCTCCACCTGTTCTCCGCGGGCGCGGCGGGCGGCGATGCCGATCGCGCGTTTGACCAGCGCCCCGACGAGTACGCGCTTGTAGTCGGCGGAACCGCGCAAATCGCTCTGCGGCTCGGCGGCGGCGCGAGCAGCTTCAACGGCAGCCTGCACGGTTTTATCGTTGAGAGCCTTGCCGCGCAGCGCAGCCTCCGCGTCTTTGGCGCGGATGGCCGTCAGGCCGACGCAGCCGAGGACGATCCGAGCGTCCTTGCAAGAATCCTTGTCGCCCAGGGTGAGCTGGACGGCGGCGCTCGCCGTGGCGTAGACCGGTGCGCTTCGCTTGAAGGCCACGCAAGCGCCGCCGCTATTTTTCGGCGGAAACTTGACGATCACTTCGCGGACCAGCTCATCGTGCGCGAGCGCCGTGGTGTAGGCATCTTTCAGAAAATCCTCAAGGGCGATGGTGCGCTCGCCCGTCGGACCGAAGCAGCGCACCGAGGTGTCGAGCGTCAGCAGAGTGACGCCCCAGTCGCCGCTCGGATCGGCTTCGGCGAGCGAGCCGCCGATGGTGCCCTGGTTGCGCACCTGCACGTCCGCGATTCCCGCCGCGCAATCGTGAAGGATGGGAATGGCCGAGGCGATGGCGGATGCCTCAATGTCCGCGTGGCGCGCCAAGGCGCCAAAGCGAATCTCACCGTTGTGGCGCTCGATGCCGCTTAGTCCGGGAATCCCGTTGATGTCCACGAGCGCGGCGGGGCGCGCCAGGCGCATCTTCATCAGGGGAATCAGGCTCTGCCCCCCGGCGATGAGGCGCGCCTCTTCACCGAGCTGTTGGAGGAGCTGGACGGCCTGTTGGAGCGAACCGGCCCGGTGATAGCTGAACGGATGAGAGTACACGTAGTTTCCTGAAGGCCGTGCGTGCAGCGGAGAGCGAAACCCGCGCTGCGCGGCGCGGAGCGCATTCTATTGCG
Source organism: Terriglobia bacterium (assembly GCA_041478415.1). Classification (GTDB taxonomy): domain Bacteria; phylum Acidobacteriota; class Terriglobia; order Acidiferrales; family UBA7541; genus Acidiferrum. The sequence continues at coordinate 998 of JBGOWC010000235.1, read as the reverse complement.
AACAGCGCGGAGAGGCAAGGCGGAAACGGCTGTTGCACGGCCGGACACAGCGGAATTTTGCCATCCCTCAGCGGGTCGTTTATAGTGAGGCGCTTCTCGCTCAATATGGCTCCTGAGAAAATCGTTCCCATCCTGCTGGCCGCCGGCAGCTCCGAGCGGCTGGGCTTTCCCAAACCGCTGGCAAAATTCGGGAGAAAGACGGCGCTGGCCATCGCGGCTGGGAATTGCGCCGGACTGGGCCGCCCGGTTGTGGTGCTCGGTTGCGACGCGGCGAAAATCCGGCCCAAGGTTCCGCGCGGCGTACAGACTGTCGTCAATCGAAGGTGGCGCAAGGGCCAGTCGAGTTCCCTAGTCTGCGCCCTCGAACACGTCCCTCGCAATGCGGCTTTTCTCCTGTACCCGGTGGATCAGCCGCTTTTGGAACGCAAGACGATTTGGCAGTTGGTGCGCGCGTTTCGGATGCGTGGCGGTGGAGAAGAGATCGTGATGCCGCGGCACAAGCGCAGGGACGGGCATCCCGTCATTGTCGCGGCAAGCCTGCGACGCGAGCTCGAGAGAGCAAAAACCGCCCGCGAAGTGCTTTATCGCAAGCCGCGGCGCATTCTCATAGTGAACGTCCGGACGAGAGCGATCATCGAGGATTTCAACACACTGGAAAGCTATCGAGCTTGCCTGCGAAAGTATCTTGCAAGAAGGAAGCGGACGCACAGGGCGAGAACTTCACTCTAGGAAGCCGCGCGACTGCTCGCAAAACCCAGCGCCGTGCCTGCCAGCGAAACGATGACGAGCGCGGAGCCGACGATGGCAACACCTCTCGGACCGGAGCCGTGACTCATCGTTTGAAGGAAAACCCCCAAGGGAAAGAGGATCGCCCCGAGCAGCAACCCGAGCGCGAGGAGAGAACGAAGCCGCTCGGAGAATCCGACGCGGTCGAACGCTAAACCCAAAACAATCAGGACCATCGCCAGGCCGATCCAGTGGCTGTGGACGTCCACCTG